>CANAUU010000015.1 GCA_947364965.1 uncultured Candidatus Saccharibacteria bacterium
GATTTCGAGTTTTTTCTCGAAGCCCTTGGTGACGCCCTGAACGGCATTGTTAAGCAATGCACGTTGAAGACCATGCCAGGCACGAGATTTTGGTTCGTCATCGCTGCGAGTGACGACAATCTGGTTGTCTTCGACGGCAACTTTGACATTTTCCTGAAGCGGAACGATGAGTTGACCCTTCGGGCCTGCGACAGTAATATCCTTGTCGCCGACCGTGATTGTCACTCCCGCCGGAATTGCGATGGGTTGTTTTCCGATACGACTCATATTTTTCCCTTATAGTTTAATATCCGTTCTATTTTAGCATAGATTAGGGAGAAAAACAAGGTTTTGGGGGTGAAAATTTGCGTTGAATGGCGAAATATACTGGAAATGCTTGACTTTTCTGATGATGTGTGCTATAATTGAAGTGTAGGGGATTCGTTGCCCTATGAATATAGTATGCACTTTAACAAAGGAGGAGAATTATTTTGGAAATCAACTTGTTCCCCGAGGAGATGAAAGGGCTGAACCTTGCGACATTCAGCGAGCGAATCGTGACGGTGGCCTTCGGGCTGACGGATGAGATTCGGCTGAAGGGCAAGGAGGCCGTGTTCGCGCAGTTCCCGTGCCCGGAGCAGATGGCGAAGAATGCCGAGAAGACTTTGGACGAGATGTATGAAGTATGCGCTTATGCCTTGCGGAGGGTGTTCGGCGACCTGGGCCCGGAGAATGACGAGCGAGTGCTCTCGGCTCGGAGCCGAACCTTGGATTCGTGTTTTCGGCAGGCGTTGAGCCTGTTGTCCGGTAAGGTGTTGGGCGAGTCGGGAGGTATCTATCGCCGAGCGTTAATCGGAGATAGTGTTCCATGGAAGTGCGACTCGGGCGCGATGGCTGACGGCGTGAAGCTGGATGTGGCTGAGCTGGGAACGCGAGTGGAACAGCTGATGAGCGATGTGCGATTCTATGATCAAAAGCGCGACGAAGCATTGGCGGAGATTCGCGCCCTGCTCACGGAGATTAAGGCGCAGGATAACTTGCCGAAACTGCCTGATGGTACTGACGCCCTGGAAGCCCGAAAAGTTGATGCCCTGGGGTCGATTACGCAGATTCATTGGCCGTATCGTAGCCAGCAGATTCTGTGGAATGCGGGAATGAAGTCTCTGACTGATGCGGCGCAGTACTTTGGTGATTTCTGGAACTTTGCTCAGAAGGAAAAGACCATGACGCTCTGGGAGTGGGCTGTGATTGTTGCTATTTTGCGGCGAGAAGGGGTACTGCCAGAGGCAGAACACAAGGCGTGGCTGGAATCCGAGGTCACGTGTTTGATGTTGGGGACGCGGACGAAAAATTCTTTACATCGAGCCAAGATTGTCAATATTCAGGACTTGATGTCGTTTTTTGCGGAAGGTCCGGACGCTGGATGGGAGAAAATGCAACGTGTCAGAGGAGCTGGTTCTTGCTCGATTCGAGAGATGGTTGAAACTTTGTGCGACTATGAAATCGTGATTCCGGACGAGCTTTGCTTTCCGACATTGATGAGCGGAGTGTTGGCGCTGGATTTTGACCAGATGATGATGGTGCGACTGAAAAAATATCAGATTATGACAGTTGGTGAGCTGCTGGTTGCTTGTCAGGACGAGAATCGGTTCACTGGGTTGCGCTATGTTGACCAGGATTTGTATAAACGGGCAATGATACAGCTCAAGACCTACGGATTCATAGAATAATTCTTTTGCCGGCGAAAAGGCCCCGCGGATGTGGGGCCTTTGGCATGGGCTGCGCTATGAGGTTTGAGGTTTTGGTGGCTTTGAGCCTGATCGAAACTAGAGAAAATCCCCTTCTTTCGAAGGGGATTTTCTGTTTTCAACAAAGTTTTAGTAAACTTTCACTAAAATTTCGCCGCCGAGGTGTTGCTTTTTGGCTTCGCGACCGGTCATGATGCCTTTGGAGGTAGAGATGAGCACGGCGCCGCGGCCAGATTTGACGACTGGGATTTCGGTGGCGCCAGCGTAAACGCGGCGGCCAGGTTTCGAAACTTTGGTAATCTCGGTGATTTTGGTGTTCTCGCCATCTTTGTTGATGATGACATGAAGCACACCGCGAGGTTTGCCATCTTCGACTTCGTAGCTGTCGATGTAGCCAGCGTTCACGAGGCCGTCGGTGACAGCAACTTTGAGCTTGCTCGTTGGGACGCGAATCTCGGTTTTGCCAACCATGATGGCGTTGCGGATGCGGGTGATAAGATCGGCGATTTGATCAGTTGATTGTAATGACATATTTTCTCCTCTCCTTCCTTACCAGCTACTCTTTGTGACGCCTGGGATTTCGCCTTTAGACGCTTTTTCGCGGAAATTGATACGGCTGAGACCGAAATAGCGCATATAACCACGTGGGCGGCCGTCAAGCATATCACGGTTCTTCAAGCGGGTTGGGCTTGAATTGCGTGGAAGCTTCTGGAGGCCTTCCAAGTCGCCAGCGGCCTTCAATTCGGCGCGCTTAGCCTTATATTTCTCATTCATTTTGCGTCGTTTTTCGTCGCGGAGGACGGCTGATTTCTTTGCCATATTATTTACCCTCCTTTTCAAACGGCATACCAAATGCTTCTAACAATTGGGTGCTCCCTTCTTTGGATCCATTCTTGATGATGAAAGTGATTTCGAGACCGTGAAGAACGGCGGCGTCTTCGAAAGTGATTTCTGGGAAGACGGTCTGCTCTTTGAGGCCGAGATTGTAATTGCCTTGCCTATCGAAGGCTTTGCGGCTGACGCCGTGGAAGTCACGGACGTGTGGTAAAGCGATGTTGATCAAGCGATCGACAAATTCATACATTTTATCATTACGCAAAGTGGTGAGGTAGCCAACTGGGGCGCCCATGCCTTTGCGGATTTTGAAGGTCGCAATGGATTTCTTCGCGAGGCGAGAGGTCGTGGCCTGGCCAGTAATCTTGGTCAAGGTCAAATCGACGGTCTCGGTGAATTTCTTATCTTCGCGTTTTTTGCCGACGCCGCTGGAGATAACAACTTTCTCAAGCTTCGGAACTTGGTTGATATTGGAAAGACCAAGTTTTTTCTGGAGCTCTTTTGCGATTTTGTCGTTGTAAAGAGCTTTGAGGCGTGGGGTGATTTTAGTGTCAGCCATTACTTGCCCTCCTTTTGTAGGTTGGAGACGTGAATACCAACGTGGATATCTTTTTTGCCGCCAGCCGGATTAAATTGAGTTTTGCGCATATGGCGAGTCTTGATGTTGAGATCTTTCAACATTGCCTTCTCGGCTTTTTTGTCAACTTTCACGATGGAAGCAACGGTGCCTTTGAGGTCGCCAGCGATAACTTTGACGCGATCGCCTACTTTCAAACATTTAGCCATTAGAGAACCTCCGGTGCTAAGCTGATGATTTTGTTGAAGCCGAGTTCGCGCAGTTCGCGGGGGACTGGTCCGAAAACGCGAGTACCTTTCGGGGTTTTGTCGTCGTTGACCAAGACGGCAGCGTTGTCGTCGAAGCGGATGGTGGAACCATCTGGGCGGCGGATTTGCTGTTTGGTGCGAACGATGACGGCCTTGACGACGGCCTTCTTCTTGACGTTGCCGGTCGGGGAGGCGTCTTTGACGCTGCAGGTGACGATGTCGCCTACGCGCGCATACCTCGCGCGGGTACCACCAAGGACACGGATTACACCAAGTTCTTTGGCGCCGCTGTTGTCAGCAACTTTTAATCTAGTTTCCTGTTGAATCATGCTATTTCTCCTCTTCCGTAGCGCCGAGGACTTCGTCCTTCAGCTCAACGGTGCCGTGAGATTTCTCGAGAACCTTGACGAGCTTGTAGCTCTTGGTCTTTGAGAAAGGACGGCAGGCGACGATTTCGACCTTATCGCCTTCACCAGCTTCATTATTTTCATCATGAGCGGTGTATTTACGGGTTTTAGTATATTGTTTACGGTAGAGCGGATGAGTTTCGCGGCTGGCGATAGAGACAGTGATAGTCTTATCGCGTTTTGCCGAGCTCACGATGCCCTGTAGTTCTCCAGCCATTAGAACTCCTCCTTCTTAATGATTTTAGTGCGAACTGGCAATTTGTGGCCAGCGAGGCGGAAGGCTTCTTTCGCCTGCTCTTCGGTAACGTCGCTGATTTCAAACATGACAGTGCCAGCTTTGACTTTGGCGACATAGAACTGCGGTTCACCTTTACCGCTACCCATTTTCACATCGAGAGGTTTCTTGGTGACTGGGGTATGCGGGAAGATGCGAATCCAGATTTTACCGCCACGTTTAACGTAGCGAGTGATTGCCTGGCGAGCTGCCTCAATCTGGCGGCTAGTGACGCGCTCATTGTCGAGAGACATCAAGCCCCAGTCGCCGAAGGCGACATAGTTGCAGCGAGAGGCGGTGCCACGGTTTTTGCCTTTGCGGACCTTGCGGTGCGCTTCGCGGCGCGGTGTTAGAATAGCCATGTTATTTCTCCCCCTTGTAAATCCAGACCTTTACACCAACGATGCCGGCGATAGTTTGCGCGTGGCAAATGTAGAAATCGACATCTGCGCGCAAAGTGTGTAGAGGCACCGAGCCTTCGATGAATTTCTCGCGACGGGACATTTCGGCGCCGTTAAGACGACCAGAGACCTCGACGCGAATACCTTTCGCGCCAGCGTTCATGGTTGATTGGCAAGCCATTTTGACGGCGCGGCGGAAGTTCATGCGCTTTCCGAGCTGGAAGCCGATGTTTTCGGCAACCAATTTAGCGGAAAGTTCTGGTTTTTTAACTTCTTCGACGTTGATGCGGATTGGACCGGAGACGATTTTCTCAAGTTCTTTTTTGAGCTCGTTGATTCCGGCACCTTGTTTGCCGATGACGGCACCAGCCTTCGCGGTCAAAATCGTGATGGTCGTCAGATTGGCGCTGCGCTCAATAGTGATGCGAGCGATGGTCGGACGGCTGCTGAAGCGTTTCTCGATAAGATCACGAATCTTCGTATCTTCTACCAACCAGCCCGGGAAGTCGCTTTTGCGGGTAAACCACTTGGACGACCAGTCCTTGCTGATCTGGAGACGATAAGAAACTGGGTTAACTTTCTGACCCATTACTTCTTTTCCTCCTTTTTAGCTGATTTAGTTTCTTTGGCTTCTTTGGGAGCTTCGGACTTAACATCAGCCGATTTCTTGGCTTTCTCCTCACCGGCAACTTCAACGAAGATGTTGCTGGAGATTTTTTCGTAAGGCAAGGCGCGACCGCGGGAAGCTGGCACATAGCGGCGCATACGAGTTCCGGCTGTCACCGAGATACGAGCGATGCGGATGCTCTTTGGGTCGATGCTGACACTGGAATTGTTTAACAAGTTGGCGGTGGCAGATTCGACGGCTTTGCGGACGGCGCGAGCGGCGCGGCGTGGGGTATTCTCGAGGATTACCACGGCGTCAGCGACATAGCGGTCGCGGACGAGGCTCGCAACGACGTTAGTCTTGCGGGGTTGGCTGTCGACGCCTTTAATAATTGCGCGGGCAAATACGGTGCTCATTATTTACCTCCCTTTGCAGCAGCGGCTTCAGCGGCTTTTTTGCCACCGTGGCGCTTAAACTTGCGGGTCGGAGCGAACTCACCGAGTTTGTGACCGACCATGTTCTCGCTGATGAAGACTGGGACGTGAACCTTGCCGTTGTGGACGGCGATGGTTCGGCCCACCATTTCT
Source organism: uncultured Candidatus Saccharibacteria bacterium (assembly GCA_947364965.1). GTDB lineage: Bacteria > Patescibacteriota > Saccharimonadia > Saccharimonadales > Saccharimonadaceae > Nanosyncoccus. The sequence goes on from CANAUU010000015.1 coordinate 5,663, forward strand.
GGAGAGATGGTAGATTGGCGTGCCCAGGTCTTGATCACGGTGCGATCTTCGGCAGAGAGGGCAGCAACCTTCTTCGCGAGCTTGTAGTCCACGAATGGACCTTTCTTCATGCTCCTAGACATTATTTCCTCTTTCCTTCGTGGCGACTGCGCACGATCATTTTATCAGTTTTCTTATTATGACGAGTACGATAACCCAAAGTCAATTGGCCCCATGGAGTGCGTGGTGCTTTACCAGTACCGTGGCGACCGCCATCACCACCACCGTGTGGGTGGTCAGTAGCGTTCATCACGACACCGCGGACGGTCGGGCGAATACCTTTGCGGCGGCGGCGACCGGCGGAACCAATTTTGATGTTTTGATGTTGCTCGTTGCCAACTGTACCAATAGAAGCTTCGCAATTGACGAGAACTTTGCGCATTTCGCCGGATGGCATTTTGAGGGTGGCGTAGCCGTTCTCTTTAGCCATGAGCTGGGCGCTAGTACCAGCGGAGCGGACCATTTGGGCGCCGCGGCCTGGAGTAAGCTCAATTGCATAGATGAAAGTACCAACTGGGATGTTTTCGATTGGCATACGGTTGGAAGTTTCGACGGCGACGTCTTTGCCGGTGGCGAAGGTTGCGCCTTTCTTCATGTTGTTGTCAGCGATAACATAGTAGTAAGCACCGTTTTGATCCTGAACGCGAGCGATACGAGCGCTGCGGTTTGGATCATATTCGATTTCCATGATCGTGAATTGGCTGTCCTGGGGCAAAGTGTAGGTCAAGATGCGGTAGTGGCGTTTGACGCCGCCGCCACGGTGACGAACCGTGATGCGACCCTGGTTGTTTTTGCCGGCCATTTGCTTCTTGCTAGCGAGCAGGGATTTCATCGGTTTCTTGGTCGTAATCTGATCGAAATCCTGCGTGGTTTTTTGGCGCTGAGCAGGAGTGGTTGGGCGATAAGCTTTAATACTCATTACTTGCTCTCCTTCTCTGCTTTCTTAGTGGTTTTCTTTTCTGCCTTTTCAGCTTTCTTGGCAGCCTTTTTCTCGGCTTTGTCATCCTTTTTGTCGGATTTCTCGGCTTTCTTCGGCTCTTCTTTGGCTGGTTCTTCAAAGACTGGGATTTTGTCGTCTTCCTTGACGGTAATGTAAGCAACTTTGTGATCTTGGCGATAAGTGATGCCAGGATAAGCGTGCTTGCCACGGGAGAAGCGAGTGGCTTTGCCTTTGCGATTCGCGGTGCGAACGTCGGTGACGGTTACTTTGAATTCTTCGGCGATAGCCTTGGCAATAGCCTGTTTGGTCGCGGCTTTCGGCACGAAGAAGATATAGGTGCGGCTAGCCTGCGCGACATAGGCTTTTTCGGTGGCGCGTGGAATGATAGTTGGAGTTTTCATTATGCTTCCTCCTTATCAAGTAGCCAGTTTTCGGTGGCTTTAAGCGCGGTTTCGCTGAAAACAATAGCGTCAGCATTCAAAACGTCAAAGACGTTAAGGTAGGTCGCGCGGACAAGTTTGAGGTTCGGGAGGTTGTTGGTTGCGCGGAGGACTTCAGGAGCCTTCTCGGAAACAACCATGAGGACGGCTTTGTCAGCGAGTTTCAAGTCGTTCAACTTCTTGGCAACTTCTTTAGTTTTGCCGGTGGTCGCGATACTCTCAACAATGATAGCCTTGTCGGCGTTCTTGAGGCTTAAAGCCTGGCGAACAGCGATTTTCTTGGCGTTTTTGCTGAGTTTCTTGGTGAAGTTTTCTTCGCCGGTGCGACCGAAAGCGACACCACCATGGCGCCAGATTGGGTTGCGGGTCGAACCGAAACGAGTGCGACCAGTGCCCTTCTGTTTCCAAGGCTTCTTGCCGCCACCGCGGACTTCGCCACGCTTCAAGGTTTTGGCGTGTGAGCTGCGGGAGTTGGCAAGATAGGCGTCGTAAGCGGTTTTGAGGAGTTCGTGGTTTTCGACATTGAGCTCGAAAACATCTTTGTTCAATGTTGCCATATTACTCCTTTCCCTCTTCGGTCTTAATCGTCACGATACCTTTTTTCGGACCAGGGACGGCGCCCTTGAGACCAATGAGATTGTTCTCGGTGTCCAAAAAAGCAACTACCAAATTCTTGACAGTCACTTGATCGTGGCCCATGCGGCCTGGCATTTTTTTGCCTTTGAAAACTTTTTGTGGATACATCGAGCCGATTGAACCGACGCGACGGATGTTACCCTTGAAACCGTGGGTATTCCGCGATTCATTAAAGTTCCAGCGTTTGACGGTGCCGGCGTAGCCTTTACCCTTAGAGATACCGGTAACTTCGACTTTGTCGCCGAGTTTAAAGCTCTCTACGCTGATTTTGTCTCCGATCTTGAGTTCGGGCAGAGTTTCGACGCGAAACTCTTTCAAGACCTTCGGAGTGACTCCGGCCGCTTTGACGTGGCCAGAAACCGACTTGCTCAGATTCTTACCCTGACCGTAACCCAACTGCACAGCGTTATAACCGTCGGTTTCGACAGTTTTAATCTGAGTCACTGTGGAGGGGTCGGCTTGCAAAATTGTCACTGGAGTGACAATACCGTCGTCGCCGATGATCTGGGTCATACCAATTTTGGTGCCGATGATGACTTGCATCCTGTTCCTTTCCCTTATAACAACACGAAAGCTGGACTAATGAGTGGTGCCCTTTGCGATGGTCGATCCTTGATTTGGATGCTTCTGGATGCGTTTTATGGCGTCTTCAGCGTCGCGTTTTTGGGACGGACCAGGCGCGAGGCCTGCTCTATCGTCTAGTCGCATTGTCGTTTATTAGACTATACCTTGGTATTTTATCACAGGTTAGTTAGAAGTTCAACCCCTATTTTCGGCGTGTTTTTTGCTTAAAAAGAGACAGGTTGCTAGCTGCCTCTTTTTAGGTATATGCTACTTTGCGACGTGCGTTTTTAGCCTTATTATCTTTTCCGTTGTAAGTGTCGTAGAAACAAGGAGTAGAATATATAACCCAACTAACACCATTCCTACATTAAACATACTCTGGTGACCTAGGAGGTATAATAGCATTTCCCAGTCAGTACCGCCAGCGGCGCCATTTACTCTATTCGTTTGTAAAACAAAGCCTACAAGAGTTGGTACAAGAAGCGATAGTGCTATTTGAGCTATTGCTAGCCAGTTAGGCTTTGGCGCCAGTCTTTTACCGACAACTAGCAATGTGATACCCAACCCCACACCAATAGCCATAATGGCTAGTCGCAACAACCATTGGTTAATGTCGGCATTAGAGATGGAGTATTCAATATAAGACATATGAGATATTTTAGCGCCTTACGCGACCGAGCCTCTGACCGGTATTGGCCCATCCTTTATTATTGCTTACCCAGTCATGATAGTCTGTTGAATGTTGTGCAACTTTGTAGTCACGATAGGAACCGTTTTGATAGCATAGGTCTGTTCCTGTTGCAGTGACGAATCCCATATGGTCCCAGCTGCCATCGTTGGAATTATCTAAAGCAATAAAATCGCCTCTCCCAATATTGAAAGAAAAATCACGATGGTTGGTTGTGGAATATCCTACTCCCATATATCTAGCAAAAACATCGGAATTAATCCAAGATGCGGAATAAGTGTGTCCGCCGTTATTTTTATGCCACCAGCCCATGTTGGTGCTATCATAAACGACTTGACCTACGCCAGAAGCTTCTAGGATTTGTGATGTGAAGTTGGTGCAGTCTACTCCCCAAAATAACTTTGTAAGATAACCATAACCTGCTTTGTTAGGGTTCGTTGCGTATTTCTCGGCATATGAAACCGCAGCATTAACATTGGGTAGTGCATAAGTCATAAGCTGACTTTGTGCGCGAATAATATTCTCGCTTTGTTGCGCTAATGGGGCATAAGTTGGGAGCATCATGCCTAAACTGATAATTTGCTCTTGCGATATTGAACGACTTTTTTGAGTTTTGTTTACCTGGTCTTCAATTGCCTTGTTTTGGGTCGTATTTTCATAAATATCGAAGAAAGCAACAAGTGTTTGGTTCTGTATATTGCTTTCTGCGGCGAATTGACTAGTGTTAGGTAGGTTAAGCGCTCCGTATTTATACTGTTCCCAGTTATTTGCGTTTAGCTCTTCAAGCGAGAACTCTTGTGCAATTTCTGTTAGTATTTCTGGAACGGTCTCACGTAATTTTTCCAGCGCAATGTCATTATTTACGAAGGTGCAATATAGTGGATTTTCTTTACCGTTAATGGTAATTGTTAGGCTACGATCGATTTCCCCAAATTGTTCTAGAATTGGTGTTCGACAATAAGAGTCGTATTGGTCGTTTTCTGTTTCCAGCGCCATTGCTGGACTACAAAAAAGCGACCCACTAAATGCTAGTAAGGTCGCTATTGATAAGGATAAAGTAATTTTTCCCACTTTAATCTCCTTTTAAAGTTGGTCATGTATATATTATATATGAGTATGACGCCTAAATCAATGTTATATTGTCCCGAAGTTTTGATGATTACTCGGGTGAGGGAGAGGCTACTTGGTTGCGATGCTTGACTTTTTTGATGATGTGTGCTATAATGGTAGTGTAGAGGCTAGTTCTTGTGGCTTTTTGAGAGATTTTCGGATGAAGTTTGCTTGGCGGTCGTGAAGACTATTTGGCAATTTTCGACGATTTATCCTCAACGAAAGCGACGTAAGCTGGCGCTATAAGTTATTTTGAGAGGAGGTGCTGAAGGATGTGTAAACGGAGGCAGGATTTGTTGGACCGGTTGTTCAAGGGGTTTATTCTGGCCGCTTCGGCGGGAATGATCGCCTGGGCGATTCTGTCCTGGGCAACGGTTAGGATTTCGCGCCACGCGTGCGACGGTTGTTGTACCGATTGATGGTCCTCTATTCCGCTATTCTTCTTTATGCTTTTCGCGCCTTGCCGCCGGTTGATGCCGGCGGCGCGTTTATGGTGTTTTTTGAGGTGTGGACTTAGGCGAGAAGGCGGTGTGGATTTTTTGTTTTTTGGGAGCTAAACGCCAGGGGGGAATGCTTTGTGTTTTTTTGGGTGTTCCTTGTAGCGGGGGTCATGGGTGGCGACTTCGGCCCAAAAGGCGTCGGAATGGTCGAGGTGGTTCAAATGGGCGAGTTCGTGGATAATAACGTAGTCACGGAGCGGTTCGGGGACGTTCATAAGACCGATGTTGAGAGAGATGGTGCGGTTCGAGGAGCAGCTACCCCAGCGGGTGGCGGCGTGGCTCAAGCGGCAGCGGTCGTAGTTATAGCCAAAGAGTTTGGCATAATATTCGAGGCGATAGGGGAGGTATTCCTTTGCCTTCTTCATGAGGATTTTTTTCTTAGCGTCGCGAGCGCGCTGGGTTTCGGGACTGCCGAGGGGGATTTTTTCGCGGATGAGGGGGCGATTGGCATTTAAGAAGCGTTTGACGAGAAAGTCGCTGGTGTGGTTAGGGACGGACATTTGGAGCCGACCAGAAGGCGACACCGAAAAACGCACGCTTTTTGAGAGCGGATTCTTGCGGACGATGACTTCGCCAAATTCGGAGTCGTTGATAATCATGCGACTGGTAATTCCCTGTCGCGGTTATTGAAAAACCTGGGCATTTTTGATTAGAGCTGGGTCAGGACCTGTTTTAGCTGGGTATGATAAGTGTGTTTGCCGGAGAGGACGATGGGATTTTCGGCGTCGGACGGGGCTTCGAGAGCTTTGATGCGACTGTCGTAGGCGACCTTGGCTTTCTCGACGGACTTGAGCTTGTTTTTCAGGCGGGCACGGATGGTGCTGACATCGGTCTGAATCCAAATCAAAGTCGGAGTATAGCCGGCGGCGCGCAGAATCTCGGCGAGCTCGCGGCGGTCTTTCTCGGTATCATTGCCACCCTCGAGAACGAGAGTGGAGCCGGTTTTGGCAATCTCGGAAACCAAGAGCAAGATGAACTGGCGGGAGAGATTATGATCCTGCTTCAGGGCGTCCAAGTCATAGAATGTGGCGTTAAACTGGGCAGCGAATTGCTTACTGAATGTGGTTTTGCCGCTACAGGGTGCGCCGAAGACAAGAATTGCGCGTTGGCCAGCGCTGGGTGAATGTGATTTTTTACCTTCCATATACCTCCATTTAACATTTACCTTCTTTTGAACTTATTATAGCATACTTTTTGATGCTAGAGTGAAACTTCGCGGGACTGGGAGGGAGATTTTTGGTTTGGGGCGGGATTTGGGGTTGTTATGGATTGGCGTTTGGGGAGCTGACCACTGTTGGAGATGAGGACTTGAGAGGGATAATAGAAAAACCAGGCGAAGAAATTGGCGGGAGCGTAAAAGAGGGCGGGGAGGACGGCGACTAGTGATAGATAGGAGATTCCGGTGCAAAGGTCGCAGCAGGCGAAGAGGACGAAGCCATAGAAGGCGAAAGCGGCGCGAGGATTGTCGGGCATGGAGCGGTGCCAGTGAAAACTAGCGAGGACGTTGAGGGCGAGCGCAATGGCGTAGAGGCCGGCGATGAGGAAGAGGAGCGGGATGAGTGAGAAGGCGAGGTTGAGGAGGATGAGGAGACCGGAACAGCCGGCAAAGAAGGCGAGATGTCGGCGGTATTGGAGCTTAGCGAGGCGGAAGAGATGGAGAAATTGGGTGGTGAGAAAAGTAATAAGGCCGAGTTCAGAGGTGTTGTTAAAAGCGAGGATGATGTCGGAGATACAGGTGGTGAACATGGCGGCGAGGAGGAGGTAGTCGCGCGGGAAGGTTTTGGCGACGTAGAGGAGACAAAGGGCGATGCCACCAACACGGAATAGGGTGAGGAGGTCGTGGTTGGGGGCGAGGAGACCGACGATGATGTTGATGAGGAAGATGGAGACCCAGATGATTGGCCAGATGAGGGAGATGTGGAAGCGGGGGCGGCGCGCGGCGGTTTTTGGGCGCGGATGGTGACCATCCGAAGTAGGAACTGACGTTCCTACTTCACTTTTGTTTAAGCGGCTCTGTTTCGGGCTCGGAGCTTGATTTTGCTGTTTTTGCTCTAGGTGTTGCATGATATATATAATGATAACAAAGTTTTGGGCGCTGGTCGAGGGGCGGCGGGCTTAGTGTGATGATTGGACGGGGTTGAGCTGCGGCGGCGTGTTGGCGGCGCATGAAAAGAGCCTGGGCGCGGGGCTCAGGCTCTAAAGAGGTGCGTGTAGCTTGGTGGGTTTCGCGTGGCTCGTGGTCTTTTATGGTATGGTCAGATGGATTTTGCGGAGGTTTTGTCGTCAAGTGGATGTTTTGACGTAGTAGTAGGAATTGAAATGGGCAAAGAAGCCTTCAACTGCCTTGATGGTGGCCGCGAGCGCGGTATCGCTGACGCTTTGGTCGGTGCCGGCGATGGCGATATAGATGTTCATGAAGTTTTCGAGCGTGCGCGGTTTTTGGAAAACGATGGGCAGCCGGATAGCACTGGTGAGTTCGGGGAGTTCATCGTTGGGATTATCGGCAGAGCTCGGGGTCAGGAGGCGGGAGATGGCTTGGCTGGTTTTGAGGTAGTTCTGGCCGGTGATTGGCGCGTTGACATCGGCGGGCGTGAGCGGGCGGAAGACTTCGTAGCAGACGGCGCTGCCGAAGGTGGCGAAGCTACTATTGACCCAGACGCGGGACTCGCTGGAAAGCGGTTCCAGCAGAATTTTCAGGTGAAAGACTTTGGCGTGACCTGGGGCGAGCTCGGCGACTTTGGCGCTGGCGGCTTTATGAATGCCGTCGAGAAGGCTGATGGTGATGTTCTGGAAGTTCATGGTTTCTCCTTTCTGATTCGGGCTTGCTGGGTTGCTGATGGCGATCTTGGGGGTAGGGGTGTGGCGCGGACGACTAAAACAGGATAGCGATGGGAGAATTTGAGAGAGTTTGGGATAATTTGGGAAAGCTACAAAAAGTTAAGATGCGTAAAATGCGATACCCCCGTCTGTTTATTTTATCACAGATTTGAGAAAAAGTCAATAGGAATTATGCTTTTGGAATGATGGTTGGTCGGTGAGGCGTTTTGAAGTGGCGATGGTGGTTAATGGTTTTGGAAGGGCGATGGTTAAGGGGTGCTTCATGGGTTGTGGGATTGCCGTGAATAGTGTTCCAAGAGTTGTTTAGCGATGGTACCGGGGCGGAGGATTTTGATTTCGTTGGCTTCGACTTTGATGAGGGTGGAGGGAGCGCTTTCGATGGGACCGGCGTCTTCGACGTAGGCGATGTGGCGGAGGAGGGTGGGAGAGAGGTTCTTTGGGTTGGTAATGGTGGGATCGCCGGCGAGGTTAGCGCTGGTGGAGATGAGTGGATGGCCAAGGGTGCGGATGGCGGCGATAAGGTCGGTATGGTCGGGGATGCGGATGCCGATGAGTGGGCTGTCGCCAGTGATGAGGTTAGAGACGCGAGGGCTCTTCGGGAGGAGGATAGTGAGCGGGCCGGGGAGGAAGTTCTGGACGATGTCTTCTTCGAGAGGGGTGAGGCGGGTGACGCAGGCGCGGAGCATCTCGAGGTCGCTCGCGAGAAGGAGGAGGGGTTTCTTTGGATTGCGGTGTTTGGCAGCGAAGACTTTTTGGACGGCGGCGGGATTTTCGGCGTCGGCAATGATACCGTAGACGGTGTCGGTGGGTGTGATGACAAGGTTGCCACGCTCGAGCTCGGTAATAATGCGGGGGAGGTTGAAGAGGGCGGTTGGTTCATGAGAGTATTATAGCACTTGTGGGGGGATTTGCTGGCGGCGTAGTTGATGTTGTTATGCGATGTACTTGTGGTGGGCGAGGATTGTGGTATAATTAGGGTATGCGAAGCTAAAAACACTTTTTATATTATAGCTGAGAGAGCGTGTTGTTCTTGAGGCGTTTTCGGAAAATTTTATGGAG
>CANAUU010000016.1 GCA_947364965.1 uncultured Candidatus Saccharibacteria bacterium
CCACCGGTCTCGCCGCCAGTTTCACCACCGGTCTCGCCGCCAGTTTCACCACCGGTCTCGCCGCCAGTTTCACCACCGGGTTCATCCGGCTCGACAGCGCCAGAACCAGTCCCCTCCGTCACGACGAACTGCGTCAGGTGCTCAGTCTCGAAAGTCGCCTTGCCATCTGCGCCGACCTTGACGTTCTCGGCCACCAGGCTCAACTCAGTTTTCGCCTCGGTGCCAGCATCAACGTCAGCCGGCGTTTCTTTCACGAAATAGACATTGACATAGCTCACGCTGGTCTCCGCACCATCATCGTCAGTTGTCTTGGGCGCAGCGACCGTAATTTGAATCTTCTCGCTCAGGTCTGCGATGGTCGCTTCCGTACCATCAACCTCGATGGAAACGTCAACAAACACCGCGTTGTCCAAATTGACCGCCTTACCATCTTCGTCGACGAACGCGCCATCCTGTTCCTCATCGGTCGGCAAAGCCGCCTTCAGCGCATCGTCATCGACCGGTTTCACGACCAAAGCCACATCACCATCGCCAGCAACGTCAGCCTGACCAGCCGCTTCCTTTATAGCTTCCAGAGGTAAGACAACAGTCCCGTCGCCGCACTTCACAGTCACGGTCGCGCCAATGCTCTCGCCGGACACTTCGCCAGTCTCATCATCCTCGATCAGACCAGCCGCTTCCAGCGCTTTCACCGCATCAGCATCCAGCGTCAGTTTCAGGGCATCACCCTCGTTTTGAGCCGCGCCAAGGTCAATCGTGACATTCACCTTCGCCGCTTCGTCACCCTCGCTCAGGTTGCCGAGAGCCTCAGTAATAGCATTCGCCAAAGCCTCGCCGGTCACGGTAGCCGTAGTCTGACCATCCGCACTGGAAGTAGTCACGTCCACGGTTGCCTCAGCAACCACAGGGTCCTGAACCTCAGGCGTGCCGGGACCTACGGGGTCAGTGGTGCCAGGGTTATCGGGGTTCACCGGATCAGTCGTTCCGGGATTATCGGGATCGGTCGTGCCGGGGTCCCCAGGCTGAACGGGTGTCGTCGGCTTGTTGCCGGAACCCCCACCAGAGCTGCTGGAGCCACCACCGGAGCTCGAAGGCGCAACCGGCACACCGACGCCCGCCACCACCCTGGTGGCAGTGTTATTGGTCGTCACGTAGGTCATCATTGTCTTACTTGCCGACTTCGCATATCTAGCCAAAGCCGGATTCTGCTCGACCAGCTCGGCCAGCCGCTGGTTCACCAGCTGCACCTTCAGCGATACAGCTCGGCCGCTTACCAGCGCCTTGAAAGTCACGGTCATGTTTTCCTGGTCGGTCTTCACGACCTCCAGGACCTTCCCGCTCGACGAAGTCACCTCGCCAATCGACCAGCCAAACATCTTGGCCAGCGCAGCCGGAACCACGTTCACGGTATAGGTCTCACCCGCCTTCAGATTCATCCTGGTCACGGAGAGGCGAAGATACTGACCGGTCGCGACCAAAGCCTGCGCCATCAGCGCCTGTTCCTCCCGCTCCGCAGCAGTCAGAGTCGTAGTCGCGGCGGTATCGTTGCCCTCCGCCTCAGCCGCCAGCGCCGTGCCCATACAGGACATCGCCAGCACCAAAGACAGCATAATGGCCAACGTTTTCTTCAGCAACCTGATGTTTTTTCGCATTTCGAATTCCTCCTAATTTGTAATGTGCTCGCGCCCGAAAATCCGATTGCTATGAGACTTTCAGACTAGGCGTTCCCTTGCGGGAACAGGTACGTTGTATATCCTGCGCCTCCTTTGCGCCTGATACCATATATATGAACATGGAAAGCATCACTCAATACCTCCACGATGTTCTCAATTATACCCCCCCCGAGAAAAGTCAACCCTCATTGTCAAAAACACAACCTTTTTACCTCCCCTCCCGTGTCAAAAACATAAAACCCCACCACGAGCCCCATCATAGCCCACCTCCAGCGTCAAAAGCCCGCTTTCACCCCAAAAAAACAAAAAACAGCCCTCACCAAGGACCGTAAAGCAAAACACTCAAAAACCATGGCTCCCCCAGTTGGATGAATTTGCGAACTCTGTGACCTCTTATGACCGCAGTAGGATGATGATGTTGAAGGATGTATTCCTCGAACTCGGAATAGAGGTGACGGATGTAGCTACGTTGTGACGAACTCTGAACTAATGCCCCTCCCCCTATATTTCGATGACCACCCTAAGTCCTTGCCTTGACGCTCCGCTGAAAGATTTAGCTTTTGCCGAGTATATTTTTGGCGAGCAGAGATTTCTCTTCGGATGTTTTTAGCATAAGCCAATTGACAAGTAGACAAAACAGTGTTTTTGTAATAAAATATTCTTATGGAAGAGCTCTCTCAGGCACTTCGAGCATATGCCGATGAATGCGACAGCCAAAATACAGCACAAGTTTATCTGGACTTAGCTGATGCTTTTTTGGATAGTGATTTTCTAGAGTTTTTTAGAACTTTGGACAATAGTAATGAAATAGCCAAAGTAGAAGAGCACTTTAATCAACAGAATAAACAGATCTCGGTGTTCAATATGAGTGGTTACTCTGCTTATTTATATGACATCCATACTCAATATGTTTTGTATCGGCTAGATAGAAAGAAAGCAGGCATTGGCAAGGCGAGGCAAGATGTTCGTGAAATCGAAAATCGCATCAAAACCGCCGAGAGCAACATTGAGAACATTGAGAAGATTTCTGGCATTTTATCTGGAACGGAAATGCTGGAGGCGTATGCCAAAGATTTTAACAAAGAAGCAATCGAACATAATAGAAACGCTCGTCATTGGCTCGGCTGTCTTATTCTGCTAGGAGTGGGGTGGATAATATTAACAGCTACATTGCTTTGCGTGCAACTCCCAGACTTTAATTTGTTGGAACAAGTAATTGCGGATGATATAAAAGGTGGCACAGAACTACCTCGAGTCATTACTCTTGCAATAAAATTTGGCATTCTTGCCATTTATACGCAGGTCTTGCTCTTTGCGAAAAAGAATTATTATGCCGAAAGGCATCTGGAACAGGCGAACATTCATAGGCGCAATGTATTAAAGTCGTTACATGCAGTCTATAATGTGGTTAATAATAAAGAAGAACGCGATAGACTTCTCGTAATTGGTGCAACTACTGCATTTTCTGAACCTGAGAGTGGATTTATTACTCGTAAAGAAGGTGCTGGAAGTGACAATTCCAGTATTGATGCAATTCTAAAGACCCTTGTGAAGTAGTTTTCCCACATTTTCTTAGACAATCGAGGTTTTGCTATAGAAAACTCTCTTTGCTGATTTGCAACATAAGTATAAGAAATAATGGAGCTGGGTAAGGGTTTGATTGAGCTAGCGTTTGGTGAGTTCGGGTTTGGTAAAAACGCTTTTGCTCTTTGATGTTAAGATTAAGGCATCATGGCTAGACCTACCAAATACACCGAAGAACTCACCAAACGCATCAGGCAGTATCTCGTTGACGGGCTGACTGTCCGCGATTGTTGCTTTGGCGTCGGAATAAGCGAAGATACGTTTTGTCGTTGGCGTAGAGAGAAGCCTGAGTTTGCTAAGCTAGTACAGGAAGCAACTGAAGCTCAATGTTGGAGTAGCCTAGGGCTTGCTCGCACTAGCGAATACCGACGCTACACCAGGCGAACAAAACGCACCCAAAATCAAGTGAGAAGCGAGAAACGGTCAAACACTCGTCTTGGCACAGAAAATGCCCCAGAAACGCCTCTAAATGCGTCTGAGAGGCATTCTGGTGTTTGGCTTGGTGCTAACTTAGTAAATATGACGAACAAGACAAACCAGCTCCCCACTCGTACTAAGCCACCAGTAGATGAGTTTGGTGAACTGGTTTGCTGTAATCCATATTGTAATTCCACTACAAACAAAGTGGAGTGGGTAGAGCGAGAGACGTATGGAAGACCTATACTGCACCGTTGTAGCTTGGAGAAATGGCAAGAGCTAGCGAGAGCTAGAACTATGAGGTGAGAAGCCAAACAAAGAGAGCAACCACGCCACCTACCAATATGAGCGAAATGGCAAAACAAATCACAATAACAGCAAAAGCTCCATTGCTAACTTCCCGTTTAGGGTTCTTAGCGGCGTCTTTGCCCATTTCGTAAAGCCAGTATGGGTCGAAGGGGCTACTCATTGCTACTATGTCCCATTCCATTCAAAGCGCTATCGAGTAAGACATCACCACGTTTATCTCTAATCGCCAATAGCTTATTGTCTTGTAGTCTATGCTTAATCATAAAACTTTTCCTTATGCCTATTATAAGCTAATTTAGTCGCAGCGCCACCAAAAACCAATAAAAACCTTGGCTTTTTAGGTAAGGGTTTTACTGGTGAGAGAGTCATTTTTTGTGATATAATAGAGATGTCCAAATCTAATTATTTTTACAACAGAAGCAGCAGAGTTGCTGTTGCTGGATGCCCAGAATATAGGGCATCTCGGCACAACGGGCATCTCTGTTGTAAAAGATTTGGACATCCGTCGGGATGTCCTATTTCGTTTCTGTTGTATCCAACTTCAAGGAGAAAACAGATGCCCAACCAAAAGAAAGCCGAACCCCACAAGAAATACCGCGTTTTATCACTCTTCTCAGGTTGTGGCGGCTTAGATTTAGGGCTTGAGGGAGGTTTTACTTATCTTGGTCACCAATACGCTGAAAATCCCTTTGAAATCGTTTGGGCTAATGACATAAACGAAAAAGCTACAAAAACACAGAAGTTAAACTTTCCTAATACTGAGGTGATTTGCGGCGATATTGTTAAGCTTCTCGCAGATGGGATAAAAATGCCTGATAATATCGACGTCGTCGTTGGTGGTTTCCCTTGCCAAGATTTTAGTCTTGCTGGTAAGAGACGTGGATTAACCGTCAAGCGTGGTCAACTATATCTAAGTATGGCAAAAGTCATAGAAATGAAACAACCAAAGGTGTTTTTGGCAGAAAACGTCAAAGGTTTGCTGTCGTGGGAAAATGGCTTGGCAATTAAGACGATTACGGAAGATTTTGCCAAACTTGGGTATGACGTGGATTACAAGCTGCTACACACTGCTGACTTTGGCGTACCACAAACTCGTGAGCGTGTAATCATTGTAGGCATCCGAAAAGATCTAGGGCTGAAGATGAAGTGGGTAGAGCCAACGCATTCGGACGACAAAAAGTCTGGTCTCAAGCCGTGGGTTACACTTCAAGAGGCGATTGGCGACATCGAGGACGAAGAAGTCCAAAGAACAATGCCTAACTTTGGCTACTCTAAGGCAAAACGAATTAAAGGCACACAAGGCAACACTATTACAAAAGCTGACCGTCCTGCTCCGACTATGCGTGCTGAGCATCACGGTAACATCGAGTTTCACTACAAACTTCCTCGCCGTTTGTCTGCTAGAGAGGCAGCGAGGATTCAATCGTTCCCAGACAATTTCGAGTTTGTCTCCTCTATTACGGACGCATACAGGCAAGTGGGCAATGCCGTTGCTCCAGTGTTTGGTTGGCACCTTGCCCAGATGTTAAAGGAGATTCTGGGCAATGATTTACGTTGATAATCCAACGATTGAACGCACTGAAGTCGAGCAGTTGCTAGCCGATACAAGGGTCGGAACTCTAAACACTATTGCTACGTTTGGACATCCAGAGAGGGTGACTGGCAATGAATTTGAAGAAATCGTTTACGAAGTGGCAAAAAGTTATGCTCGTGGAACGAACTTCGAGGGTCAGATTGTGCATACGGCTGACCGTGAGTTTCCTGACATTGTTGCAGCAGACCGTTACGGCATAGAGGTAAAAGCAACCAAAAAGAACGACTGGACTTCAATTGGTAATAGCGTTTTGGAATCATCTCGCATTTCCACAGTCGAAAAGATTTATCTGTTTTTTGGCAAATTAGGCGGCAAGCCAGATATTCGTTTCAGGGATTATGAATCGTGTTTGAAGGGCATCTCGGTGACTCACTACCCCCGTTATCAGATTGATATGGAATTGCCGATTGGAGCATCAATCTTTGATAAAATGCAAATCCCATACGATGAACTGCGTATGATGGAAAACCCAATTCAAGAAGTGAGGCGGTACTACAAGTCTCAAATGACTAAAGGTGATTCTTTATGGTGGATTGATGACGATGCAGAAAGTTTGCCAGCACTTAGCCCAGTAATACGGAATCTCTCATCACTATCGCCTGAAGAAAAGGATGTTGTGGTTTCATCAATTTTTGCGTTTTTCCCAGAAGTTTTCTCCAGCAGCGCCAAAAAGTATGAACGAGTACCAGCGTTTTTAGCATCACAATATGGTGTAGTGACAGCTAATTTACGAGATTTCTTCACAGCTGGAGGCAAGGTATCGATTGATTACAATGGTAGCAAAATACAAGTGCCGCAAATCATTTACAGGACGCGGTTGCTTGCTCCAAAAATTCACGCTCGCTTGTCTGGGAAAAATCAACAAACATTGGAAAATTATTGGGGACACAAAATCAATGGTGATTTCGTTGGTGCAGATGCTGCGTGGTGCGCAGAGGTCGATAGGCTTTACTCTGATGCGTACAATCCACATCTTGTCTCTAATCAGTATTTGGCTGGCTTGACTGATTGGCAGCGCAAACAGCGAATGATGAACTAAGGGGAGTCCATTTGTTTTTGTAGCAATAATATGCTATAATTGCCAGTAGTAAATTGAGGATGTGATGAAAAATGGTGAAGCGGTATTTTTATAGCAAACGACCCAATGGGATTGCTAAAGAGGAACAAGCAAAAACAAACCAACAAAACTGGGATGAATACTATGCAAATTTAATAAGAAACTTGCAGGGAGGAGTTAATTGGTTGCAAAAAAGAGAAGAAGAACGTTGGGAGCGTAAACAAGCTTTTGAAGAAGGTGAGATTGCTTTCTCTTGTGAAGAACTGTCATTTCTAGAGTTCGACAAGGACTACACAATAGCAAAATATGATGGTAAAGAGGTAAAATTCAGAAAAGGTGGATTTGAGAACGAAATGCTTGGCATTTTAAGTCGAGCAATTGCTAGTAAGGTCAAAACTGTCACAGAAGAACAGCTGGCTGGCTCACTAGAAAGAGCGACTGGTAAAAATTGCATTTACAAAACAGTTCGGAACACTCGTGATAGATTGAATGCGAAATTTCAAAGTGGACTTGGGTTGTCGAACGTAGTCAAATCAGACAATGGCGAATATGAGCTTGAAGAACGATACCTACGCTTACCTAAAAAATAGAGTCTGACTCTTTTCGTGACAACAGGGGTAGAATAAAGAGTCGAAAAAGTCCAGTACCTCCTAGAATAGAGGTATGGGAAAACAGGAAGACCGAGTAAAGAGCGAGGAACAGTCAAAACCATTGACTGACGCAGACGAACTCTTGGCTCGGTTTTTCGATGTCCTGATTGAGATGGATTTTGAGCAGCAACGCAGACAACAGATGGAGGGCAATAATGAAAGTATCTGAAGTCAATGTAGTGCCGATTCGACCAAAGGATGGGCTAGTTGCTTTTGCGAGTTGCGTGATTGACGATTCGCTATACCTTGGCTCTATTGCTGTGCATACTCGTCCATCTGGCGAGTATCGTTTAGTGTTCCCTACCAAAACGATTGGCGACGCAAGGGTGAACGTGTTCAACCCGATAAACAAAAGTGCTGGTGTTGTTATCACCGAGGCAGTGACGAAGAAATGTGATGAAGTTTTTGGAAAATGTGATGAGGAAAATTGCGATGATGGACACCGTGACACTAATCTATACCTGTAAAGAACGTTTGAGTCGAGCAAACTCACCCTTTTCCGACTTTTCTAGGAACAGCAAGGGCTTTGCCCAAGCCATCTTGAGTGGCGATGAATTACGCCGAGAACGAGGGTTATACTACCCCACTATCCGATATTGCGAACGACCAGTCAGTGGTGGAACTACTGGCACGACTTGGGAGCTGGCTATTGAGTTCTCGATACCAAAGCTTCTGTGTGGCAATAACTTATATGAGTTTAACGAAACGTCATTAGGCAGTATTGTACAAACTCTATACGAACGTATTATCGAAATGGGGATTACATTCATCCAACAAGCTGACATTCCGCATCTTTACGTCAGACGGATGGACATTGGAAAAAATATCTTAATGCGCAGCCGTCTTGAGGTTGATAGCGTCATTCGCTCCATTGGTAATGCCAAAGTGAATCATCATCTGAACTTTGACAAAGTTGACTACGTAAACGGTGGTCGCCTTGTTCGATTTTCCTCTAAAAATGAGGACATAGCTTTTTACAACAAGAGCAAAGAGCTTGAACAGAACTCAGCAAGCAATGATACTCTGATTGCGGCAAAATTCTCAGGCGTGTTGCGATTCGAGATTAAGATGAACGGCAAGAGGTTAATTGAACGGCGAATGAAGGACGCTGGACTAGAAATTCCTGATACGTGAGAGTTTCAGAATTTGTTCACGAACAAAGTGTGTCAGACATTATTATTAAAACGGCTAAATTATATCTTAGACTGCATTCCCAAAATCCCACTCGATGATGAGAGCAACACTCCAAACTTATTAGCTAACATCGTAGCAGAAGAATCCCAGACATCAAAGCGAGGCGGTTTTAGCAGGTCGCTCACACGCCTAGGGCTTGTCTACGCCTTAAAAAGCGGGATGAGTATGCGAGAACTTGAAACGATGGCTGAGGATGGATTTGGCAAAGCGGCACTTGGACAGTTGAAAAACATCCGAGGTAGCCCTGGTCATTGCCAATTAAAGAACTTACTAGCCGTCAAAAAGGCGGTTGAGGAGTTTAGGATGTTGGATCTGCTTTAATGGAGAATGCTCCTTATTTATGTTATAATATAAGTAAGGAAACATTCTCTTTGCGATAAAATAATCATTTTGAAAGGAACGATAGCTATGCACAAAAATTATAAAGGCGTTAAATGCGTACTTATTGCCAGAGTGTCCGAAGAAGGTCAGCGAAAGGCTCTACCAGCTCAAAAACGAAACTTAGTGGAATACGCCAATAAGCTCGATTTAGACGTGGACATTGAAAAAGATTATTACGAATTTGATGAAACAGCTTTCAAAAGTGATGAACGAGACCAGTTTCATGAACTCGCACATAAAATTAGCAATTTGACTGAATTTCGTATTATAGCATTTGATAAAGTTGACCGTTTTACTCGTGATTATTCCGATGAAGCAGTCAAAAACTTTAGAAAGCTCGTAAAAGCTGGTAAAATTGAACTTCATTTTGTTTCCGAAGGGCTTATTATTCATAAAAATTCACCTGCAAGCGATTGGACAAGGCTAGGAATGAGTATGGTAATGAGTGAAAATTACTCGGCTTGTGTGTCTGACAATATTAAACGGTGGCAAAAGAACGCCGTTAAAGTTGGTAAATACCCAGGAAAGGTACCGATTGGATATCTTAATGTCACTACTGGGTATGATGCTCGTGGTGACAAAATTACGGACGTCATCGTGGATAAAGACCGAGCACCATACATCAAGAGAGCCTATGAACTAAGGTTGCAAGGATACTCGGTTAAAGCGATTACGCTACAGTTAAAGAAAGACGGTTTTACAAACCCAAAGACAATGCGACCGTTACCTCCAAGCTCCATTGACGTAATACTGAAAAATCCTTTTTATATTGGGAAAGCCAAATGGGGAGACTACAATTACCAACATTGCTATCCGCCGATTATCGACTCTAGGTTATTTGAGGCGGTACAGAGAATAAACAATGAAAACGCAAAAGGCAGTTTCGGTGCAGCAAAAACCAGCGTCTGCAAGGTGTATCCACACTCAAAGCTCCTATATTGTGGTGTTTGCGGTGGCATTATGTCACCATACACCAAAAAGGGTCACGTTTATCTACGTTGCTCAAAGAGTAAAGCAGAATGTGGTAACTGTGGGGTGTCCGAGGTCGAAGTGGACGAGACGATTACTGACGTACTTAATCATTTACAAATCACTAATGCAGATGTATCGAGGATTCTCAAGAGGATGAAAGATAAGCATGATAACGAGCAACGATATTTTGCCAACCAAATTAAGCAGGTTCGTGACGAATATCGTAAACTAGAACGAAAAAAGGACATGGCATACGACGACCGCCTCAATGGCAGTATTACGTTGTCACAATATGAAAAGATTGCAGCACAATGTGACAAACGGATGACTGAATTGGACGAGCAGGTAGTAGAGTTAGAAGGCGAGGATGGGAGTTTCTTAGTGGATGCTGCGTATCTGTTAGAGTTGGCAAAACGTGCATCTGACCTATACAAAAGTTCGAGAAATGAGTTGAAGAATAAATTACTCAAAACTATTTTCTCGAACCTAAAATCGACCAACAAAAAAGTCGATTTCTCTCTGTTGAAAGGCATCGACATCTTCTTTTTTGCTCCAAAAACGGAAATCTGGCTCCCGGGGCCGGGCTCGAACCGGCAACCTCGAAGTTAACAGCTTCTTGCTCCACCATTGAGCTACCCGGGAATATTAAATCACCAGCACGCCACTCCGAAAGCAGCCCGCCAGTGATTTCTATTATACCACACTTTCTCGAAAAACAAGCAAATTCTCTCAATTTCCCCTCCAAAATTCCTCCCCGCATCTTGCCAAAAATCATCTTTCATGCTACAATAGAAGTATAACCCAGTGGAGCTGTCAAAGCCCCATTTTTTATTAGAATATTCATAACCGTTATCGCAAGGTGCCCAGACCGCTAAATTCCCAAAGCGCCCAGCGAAAACAACTCAACATAACCATGGAAGCCTTCATCGAAGAATACTTAAGCCCGGACAAAGTCCTCATCACCGTCGCCGTACTCGCGACTGCGGCACTCTTTTTGGTCTCTGTTCTCGCCGGCGTCACTATCCGCCGCCGCGCCCGCGACGCCATGGATCGTTGCCGCTACCGCCCCCGCAAACATCTCATGGTCGGCGCCGAAAAATACTGTTTCCAACTCTTAAACGACCTCTTCGGCCAACGTTTCTATGTCATCCCCGGCGTCGCCCTTTCTTCCCTCCTCAGCCACAAAGTTGGCCTCCAGGACCGCCGCGCCGCCTACGGCTTCATCAAGAACAAAACCGTCGACTTCGTCCTTTGTAATCAACGCACCCTCCGCCCCGTTTGCGCCGTCAAGCTCGAAGACGAAAAAGCCAAACCTGACAAAACTCCCGGCGCCAGCCCCGAAGATATGGAAAAATTCTTCAAAAGCGCCCGCATCCCCTTCGTCTATATCGAAAATCCCGCCAAACTCACCCGCACCCGCGTCATCGACGAATTCTCTCGCGTCATCTACGAAACCAGCACCATGAAACCCCTTCCCCGCGGTCGTCGCAAAAAGACCGCCGAAGACACCCCCGCCACCTACAAAACCCGCCAGAAAAAATCCAAAGACCCTGACGACTCCCCGCGCAAAGCCTCCAGCTCTAAATCCCGCGCCACATCCGCCTCTTCCGAGCTCGCCTCCAAGCCCCACAAGTCAACCACCACCCCGTCAAAGCCCACAACCCCAGCCTACGAAGACTACGAAGATGATCTCTCCGACGAAGAGCTCGAAAAATACTTCGAATAGTCGTCCAACTTCCCTACCGCCCCAACTGATCGCGCATCGCCCGCGTCACCATCAGCTCCACCGACGAGTTCATGTTTACTGCCTCCATCTTAATCTCCGGATGCGCAATCTCAAACACCCGAAACACCTCGTCGCAAAACGCCTGCCCCACCATTTCAATCCCCGCAAAGTCAAATATCACCCTCTGATATTTCTCCAACCCCCTCAAGACCCGCTTCGCCTGCGACCGCGAAATCCACATCGCTCCCTCCCGATATAATCCCAGTTGCACCACCGTCATTTCTAATTCCGCATACTCCCTCTCACCAATGTAATTCCCAAAAAACTCTTCCAAAGAAATATCCGTCTGTGCGTCAATCTCAAATCTCACCTCTGTCCCCTCGATTTCATTATCCAGTGCCCTAATCGCATAATCTTTCACAACATTATCCACGACCAGCTCATATTCATAACTACCCAATACAAACTTTTTCGCCAATTTCGACACCCAAAAAATCCCCTCCCCTGAATGCGCGCTCGGCATAGTTGTCGTTTTTCCTTTCATCAAAGTCTGAATTGCATCCACCTCGTCGTCCAATCCCTTCGCCCTCAAAATCGTTCGGAATACTCCCACCCCATAATCTCGCACCACAAACATCAGCTTCCCCTCCCGAACTTCCACTAGAATATGTCCATTTTTAGACTTTGAGTGGTCTATAGCGTTATTCAACATTTCCGTAAAACTGAACTGAAGCACCCCTAGAGCATTCTCCGACACATTCTCGAGCAATTCTCGATTTTGCGTCAAATCCGCCCAGATTTCGTCCTCGTGTGTCAACCACAAATCCAAACTCGTATCAATAATTACCCCACCCGACCGTAAAAAATAGAAGATATTCCGCCCCTGGCGTACTGATATAGCCTTCCCTTTCTCAATCAATTCCTTCAATCCCCGACTCACCACGGTTCGCCCGCTAAAATTCCCTCGCTCCGCAATTTGCTCCGCCGTCAAGCCGCCTGGATTTTGTTCCAAAACCCCACAAATTGCCTCCATCACCTTCATACACCTATTATACACCAAATCCGTAGCATTTTACCGTCAATCCGTAGCATTTTACCGTCAATCCGTAGCATTTTCCGCAACCAAACCCCTGACCTAGGTGAGATTTCTGATAGCAAAAAGCCGCCCCCGAAGGGGCGACTTTCTTCGCGACTGTCTAAATGGCACCGTGACTGCCGCAGCCTATAGCTGCAATCAGAATATCGCGTTATTTAACAATCGTAAGCGAAATCTTGCGACCGTCTTTATCAATGTCCAGAATCTTAAACTTCTTGCGCTCGTTCAAGGTGAAAACCTTCTCTGGGTCAACATCATTGCCGTTCCCAAGCTCAGAAACGTGCACCAACGCCTCGACCGCCGGAGAAATCTGTACAAAAGCACCAAACGGAGTAATCCGCGTAATCGTACCCTCGACCTCATCCCCACGCTTCAAGCTCTCAACCTCAGACAGCCACGGATCTTCCGTTAGCTGCTTCATCGAAAGCGAAAGGCGCTCCTTATCAATTGCGATAATCTTCGCATCAACCGTCTCACCAACCTTCACATAATCAGACGGATTGTTCACACGCTCCCAAGAAATCTCGGAAATGTGAATCAAACCTTCGACGCCATCAACGTTCACGAAAGCACCAAAGTCCACCACGCCAGTCACCACGCCCTTCACGACGTCGCCAACATGGAGCTCCGCAAAACGCTCCGCGAGGCCATCTTTGACCGCCTCTTTCTCTGAGAAAATCAACTTATTGTCTTTGCGATTAGCGTCCAAAATGCGCACTTTCATCGGTTTGCCAACCAACGAGTTCAAGCGCTGCAAGATTTCATCCTTGTCCGCCGAACCCACGCGCGGATAATGCTCCGCCGAGAGTTGAGAAACTGGCAAGAAACCACGAATCCCTTCGTATTCCGCAAGCAAACCGCCGCGGTTCGCATCAAACGGCGTCACCTCAATCACTTCAGCGCCATCGAGACGAGCCTGGATTTCATCCCAACCCTTCTCCTTCGCCGCTTTGCGAAGCGACAGCAAGATGCTCCCGTCACCCATTTCCGCTTCAATCACCGAAGCCGTCACTTCGTCGCCAACGTTCAAGTTGCGTGCGAAAGACACCTCGCGACGAGGCACCACACCGACGCCGCGCGCACCTAGGTCAATCAAAACCTCATGCTTGCGCATCGACAAGACGTGTCCGGTCACCGTCTCCCCCACAACTGCCCGCTTGACGCCCTCGGCACCTTCCAGCAGTTCATCCATTGTTAATTTGGCATTTGCCATATATTTATATATCCTTTCTTCAGGCCCGTTCAGGCATCCACTCAAACCTATCAGAAACCCACCCTTCCGTCTAATTTCTCGCAGTTTCAGTACTCCTGAACGAGCCCAAAATCTACTTTCAATTATATCAAACTTTTCCGCCCCTGTCTAGGTTTTCTCATCAACAGATTAACCATATTTTCGCAAACAAAAATCTATGCTATAATTCTTATGTAAACCGCTTCAAAAGATCGTTTTTGAGCGAAAACCTTCCCAAATCGGATAGTTTTTGAGCAAGTCATTCTCACGAGCGGATAATTTTTGATAAACTCGCTTTTCTCAGCGAATGGTTTTTGAATGCTATAATTCACAAGTTTATTTCCCGAACAAACTCACAAAAACCGAACTTAAATCCACCATCTTGACTACAATCTTGCAACCCTAACGATACGGCCGGCCCACATGCCTCGCGCCCAACCCTACAACCCAGATCGGAAGAGCGTCGTGTAGGGAAAGAGTGTGTCAGTACGTGTAGA
>CANAUU010000017.1 GCA_947364965.1 uncultured Candidatus Saccharibacteria bacterium
AGCTTGGGCGAGCACCATTCTCGCTGTTGTCGCCCCAGGCTGAGACTAGGGAAGGAGTCACGACTGCGACACCCGCCACGGCTGTAGCGCCCGAAAGCAAAGCAGCTAGTTTAGTAATTTTACGCATTTGATATTCTCCTAATTAATTGTTTTGGCATCAATCGGCGTGATTGATACCAGTTAGTTGTCGGTGTTAATCTTCGCGACTAGCACCGACCAGTTTATGACACTTTCATTGCGGTCAATGTCGACTGGTTTCAGCTTGAGGTAAGAACCGGTTATTAATGTTTAATTACGGTTCTCATTTATATTCTTGGCTGAGGGACTGACTTTACGAACTGGCTTTTCGTGGTCTGATTTGTGGCTTGCCGTAATTTGATTATTATATTTTGGCTCAACCTTGTCTACCTTTCGGCTAATCCCCTACTCTGGGAAATTACGATATTGGAGTAGGTCCCACGCTTTTTCAAGCTCGTTATTGTAAAGTTTCTGATAACCTATTTCAAGGTTATGCTATCATTGTAGCACACCATAACCTTTTTGTCAATACTTTTATGTTTTTTCGGGGGCTTAGCAAGGTTTTTATATGGATTTTTGATAATTGGCAATGGTTTTGTATGAATATTGGTGGTTTAGCAAGGTGTTTATGAGCATATCGATAATTTGGCAAGGATTTGCGGATAAACTGGGTATTTTGCAAGCATAGACAAGAAGGCTCTGGACGATATGTCCTCTGTAAGAACTGTTTGTCCCCTATTGGAGTAGCTATTATATTCCACGGTGGCAGATCGTTATGCTTGACTTTTAGAGTATTGTGTGATACAATAGGGGTGTGTTAAGTCCCATATTTAATGGGATGAGGCATGGACTTTGTCAGCACTATCCCAAAAAATTGAAAGGAAGATGATTCAAATGAAGAAGTCCAAGCGTATCCTGTCCTATCTGCTGTGCCTGGTGATGGTTTTCGGGTTCACGGCGGCGGCTTATGCGGCCGATGCCAAAGACACGGCGCCGAACTCTGGCACCGTGGTCGGCGACGAGGTGACGAGAGTGCCGGATGGCCCCTGCACTGCGCCGCCGTCTGTGGAGCAGACGGTTCCTGACGAGCTGCCGACGACGGTCGGCCTCAGTATCGGCACGCTGAACGCGTATTCGATGGAATACGAGCGCTGCTACTTCGACCCGGAGCTGGAGTCGCTGATGGCAGTTTTCCGCTTGAGCGACGCTGGCAAGATTCAGGCTCTGTTCGACTATTGTCCGCCGGCTTACCGGTTATCGGACGAGTTAGCACGCCTGAAGGCGGCCAAAGCTGGCTCCACTGAGTACACACTGGCAAAGCTGGACGTGGCCGAGATTCTGAACGACCTGCTCATGAACGCGGGCGGCGGTCCGGATTATCGCTTTGTTCCCTACGGGGAGCTGATCGACACGGCGGCTGAAGTCATTCAGACCGAGGAATTCAAGAAGCTCGTGACGACGCTGACGCCGGTTGCGGAACTGGAGGCGGAGGGCGGAAAGCTCGACGCACGGTCGCTAATGCTGGTCTTCACGCCCGAGGAGCTGGCGGGAATCTACACAGATTTGCGTGCGGTGGTCTATGGCGAGTACAGCCTGCGGCTGGACTGGTTGGATGAGATGGAGTTCTCGCTGGCGATTCCGCTGAAGGCGGAGGAAGGCGTAAGCTCTGGTCACGATTCGGCGCCGGCGTGCAGCTGAGGATTCTCACAGCAGCGGTTTCAGAACTCCTCATGGCTGGCGATGAGCCGGCCTGCGGCCAAGGGTTAGTGCAAAGGGTCTCCCCGTGTGGGGAGACCCTATTTTTTGATTTTCGCTCTGTTGTTTATAGATCGAGGGTGGCGAATGAGCTGGTGTGTGGCTCGATTTTTGTGCGATTTAGTTTTAGACGACAATGTTGATGAGTTTGGCGCCTTTCGGGACGATGACCTTGCGGATTTCCTTGCCGGCGATGAACTTTTGGACGTTCCCTTCGGCGAGAGCGAGTGCTTGGAGCTGGTCGGCGTCGCCGAGCAGGTCGGGCGAGACCGAGAGTTTGCCGCGAAGCTTGCCGTTGACTTGGATGACTACTTCAACCGTATCGGCAGCAAGGGCGGATTCGTCCCAAGTCGGCCAGACATCGTCTGCACCGAGTTTTTCGAGCATTTCGGAGGCAAGGTGCGGAGCAAAAGGCTTCAAGAGTTTCGCGAGGGCAACCTTATCCTCTTCGAGCGGCGCGGCAAAGATATTATTGACGAATTCCATGAGGGCGGCGACGGCGGTGTTGAAGCTGCAGCGGTGGATGTCTTCGGTGACCTTCTTGATGGTTTTGTGACGGATAACCGTAGAAGAGGCGGCCCCACTCATTGCGCGTCCTTCGGACACGCTCCGGGCCGCTCTGGCCGAGTCTTCATGTCCCGCAGCACCCGAACGAACGGGCTCGTCCCCGTCTACACTTTCTTCGTTATCATTTTTGAAACAAATGGTCCAGCAGCGGTTCAGGAAGCGATAAACTCCGCCGATAGCCTCGGTGTTCCAGGCGGCGTCTTGGTCGTAGGGGCCGATGAACATTTCGTAGGTGCGGAGAGTGTCGGCACCGTAGCCGCTGTCGATGACCTCGAGCGGGTCAATGACGTTTCCCTTCGACTTGGACATTTTCTTGCCGTCGGGGGCGTTGATATAACCATTATAGAGGAGCTTCTTGATAGGCTCGCGGAAGGGCAAGTAGCCTTGGTCGGCGAAGAATTTGCACCAGAAGCGGATATATAAGAGATGAGCGACGGCATGGTCGCCGCCGACATAGATGTCGGTCGGGGCCCAATATTTAATTGCTTCGGAGTCCCAGGCAGCGTCCTCGTCGTGCGGACTGACATAGCGCCAGAGATACCAGGAGGAGCAAGCGTAGCCGTCGAGCGTGTCGGTCTCGCGGGCGCACTCAATATCATTGCCATTTTCGTCTTTCAGAGTGACTTTGAGCCAGTCCTTGGCCTTGGCGAGCGGTGAATGACCGGTGTCGTCAGGCTTGTAATCTTCGATTTCGGGGTGGATGACGGGAAGTTGGTCTTCGGGGATTGGATGAGCGTTGCCGTCTTTGTCGTAAGCGATTGGAATTGGGCAACCCCAGTAGCGCTGGCGAGAAATCAGCCAATCACGCATTTTATAGGTGACTTTCGGGCGACCAAGTCCGCGTTCTTCGAGCCAGGCGACGATTTGCTCGCGAGCGTCTTCGGTGCGGGTGCCGTTGAATTGGGCGGAATTGACAAGGACGCCTTCGCCGTGATAGAAACGGCTGCTTTCTGAACTGTCGTCTGGGGCTTCGACGACTTGGATGACGGGGAGATCAAACTTCTCAGCAAACTCAAAATCGCGATCATCGTGGGCCGGCACAGCCATGATGGCACCGGTGCCGTAGCCGCTCAAGGCATAATCAGCAACCCAGATGGGGATTTTTTCGCCACTGGCAGGGTTAATCGCGTAGCTGCCGGTGAAGACGCCGGTTTTTTCCTTGTTTTCTTGGCGCTCAATTTCGGATTTCTTGAGAGCATCCTGGCAGTATTGTTTGACTTTCTCGGCGGTCGAGTCAATGACGAGGTCGTTAATTAGCGGGTGTTCCGGGGCAAGGACGAGGAAGGTTGCGCCGAAGAGGGTGTCGGGACGGGTGGTGAAGACCGTAATGATATCCTTGCGGGACAAAGCGCCGTCTGCGCGTCCTTCGGACACGCTCCGGGCCGCTCTGGCCAAGTCTTCATGTTCCGCAGCACCCGAACCGGCGCTCTGCCCCACCGTTTGTTCATCATTGCCCGCGTTGGCGCTCCGACTCGTCGCCCGTTCATCACGAGCAATTTGAAACCCAACTTCGGCGCCTTCGGAGCGGCCGATCCAGTTTTTCTGCATGGTTTTGATCTTGTCGGGCCAGTCGAGAGCGTCGATGCCGTCGAGTAGTTCGTCGGCATAGGCAGTGATTTTGAAGAACCATTGCTTCATTTTCTTCTTTTCGACTTCATGGCCGCAGCGCCAGCAATGACCGTTTTCGACCTGTTCGTTAGCAAGGACGGTTTGGTCGACTGGGCACCACCACTGATACGACTCTTTCTGATAGGCGAGGCCGGCTTTGTAGAGCTGGAGGAAGCACCACTGGGTCCATTTATAATACTCGGGGTCGGAGGTGTTGATTTCACGACTCCAGTCGATAGCGTAGCCGAGCTTTTGGGCTTGCTTGCGGAAATTGGCGATATTGGTCGCGGTCGCGTTCTGGGGAGAAATACCGGTTTTGATGGCGTAATTCTCGGCGGGGAGACCGAAGGTGTCATAGCCGAAGGGGCGCAGGACATTCATTTCCTGCTGAGTATAGAAGCGGGCGAGGACGTCGACGATGGTAAAGTTGCGGACATGGCCGACGTGGAGACCGGCGCCGGAAGGGTAGGGGAACATTTCGGCGAGGTATTTTTTGGGTTTTTGCTCGTCGAGCGGACCGGCCTTGAAAGCCTCGGTTTCGGCCCAGATTTTTTGCCATTTTTGTTCAATTTTCAGCGGGTCATATCTATCCATGGTTCAAATTATACTTTATCTCGAGGGTTTTCGCAAGGCGGCGCGGTATGAAATTGCCCCGCAGGGGTTGGCTGCGAGGCGGATAAAGTGCTAGAGGTTTTTCTGTGATTTGAACATAGCCAGTGAGCGACTGGCACGGGCGCGTTCCTGCTCGAGGGAGCCACGTTCGTCGGAGCTAGTGAACTTGCGCCAAGCCTTCTGGAAGATGTTAAGCTTCTGATAGCTTGCGGTGGCTTGTTGGAGTTTCTCTTCGATCTCGGCAAGATTTTCCTCGAGACGTTCGAGTTCAGCCTGTTCGTCCACCTTTACGCGCTCAGCCCATGTATCGGCAGCTTTGCGTTCCAGTTCGGTTAGTTTCTTGCTTGTATCGAGATCGGCGAAGCGCTGAGCTTTATCGATTGCTTGGTTGAATGCCTGTAAGTCCGAGTAATCACTGCTAAGATTGGCGGCTCTTTCTCCCAACGCTTCTAGGTCGACCACTGGCAATTCGATGCTTTCTTCGGCTCCATCCTCGAGGTAGTTATTCTGCTGGTTCTGCAGGCGGAGCTGTTCCCGCTTCGCGATGTCGGCATTGTACTCTTGAAGCTTCCAGCCGCTCACGATCATGCCGTCGCCGGCTTCTGCGGCGCCAAGAATATGCATTCCGGTGTTTTCGCCGCTTAACCGACCGCGGTTAATCTCCAACATAAACGCTTCTTGCTGAACACTTTCCGGAGCAGCGTCGAGGTCAGGATAGGCACTTGCGATATAAACTAGGCGCTTCGTCATCTGATTGAACTGGTCACGATTGCGTTCGAGCTGTACTTCTGGGTCATCTAGGTCGAGCGTCTCACTCGTGCTTTCTGGCGTGTCTGAACCAGTTTCGACGGCTTCTAAATCGTTTAACCCTCCGGGTGTTTCGGACGTTTCTGGCAACGGTGTTTCAGCTGGCGAGGTTTCGCCGAAGTCCGGAACATTTGCCATAGCTTCCGCCCAAGGATTATCATTGCCGCCTCCGTACGCTTCAGGATTTTTAAGTTGCTCGCTCATTTTTACCTCTCTTTCCGCCACAACAAAAATGCGGCTATTTACTAGTCGCGAAACCAAACAGCTTCTCGTTTACGAAAAACTGCGCAAATAGCCGCATAATTCTCATAAACGAGCTGGGTTAAAACTGTTTGATTTCGCAATTCTATTATAGCACAGCGGGGGGAGATTTAGGGATTTTTGGTGCTCCAGGGCAGTGGCGGAGCTTGGCGTTAGGCAAAATGCTTGACTTTTTATGAAATGTGTGCTATAATGGAAGTATAGGCTGTTTTCTGACGGCTTATGTACCTAGGAATGTTGGTTTTTGGTGTCTTTCGGAGTTGTTCAACTATTCCCTGAGCCTAGATAAGTTCGCTGCGTTTTAGAAATCTATATCAGATACAGGAGGGGCTATAAAATGAAGCAAATCTCGGCTTTACCCAGCATCACGTTTGATGAGGTCAGTGAAGGTTTCACAATCATTGGATTCGATTTCAAAGTCGTTGACACGTCCTCTGCCTCGTTTATCGAGGTGAAAGAGAAAATTGAGGCGAGGTCGCACGACACGTTGAGGGTTGATTATGCCTTAGGAAATGGGATAATTTTCCTGACGACGAATCTGGCAATTCATACGAGCGACACGACCTACACGAAGAACATGGCGATCAAGGATCTCGCGCTCACCGTGCGAAACAACTGCGCTCAATGCGCGGGGAAAGCTGATAGAAATTTTGAGGTATTCTTGACCGACGTTCAACTCGGCTGCGCACCCTAGCGCAGCCTTTCTTTTTGTGATAGAATGGAAGTTAATGAGAGTAGGTGAAAGGTATTCGAGTGCTGACGCTCCGTTGGCTCCCTCGGAGGGTAGTAATGAGAGGACGGCGTCATTGAAGGTGGGTGAGCAGGCTTCGAGCCAGCGAAGCCGGGAGGGGTGGCAAGGGATTGGTCGACGAGCTATGCGGTCGGGGCGGCGAGCTGCCGGCGAAAGTGCTGAGGAAAGTTTTGATGCCGGCTGGCAAAAGCGAATGGGCGAATTTCAGGATATTTACGATCAAGAGACGATTGAACGCGACATTCGCTACGTTGAGCGGACCGAGCGGAGCTTTGCGCCCGAGGGCGAAAGGCGAAAGAGCGCATCAAAGAGGTTTGAGGAATTGTTTTTGACAGGGGTGCGGCGTGGGCGATGGCTGGGCGATATCGCGCAAGCGGCTGACGGGGAGGCGCCTTTCCGGGTGAGCGCGGAACCGGCAACAAAGTTTGACGATTTTACACATCGGGTCGATGCCTATGCAACTCTGCATTTTCGGGAGCCGCTTGAGGATGAAGAGACCGAGATGACGCTTGAGCGAGCGCATATGGGGTTTGATGTGACCTTGAACGGCGATTACGGCGCCGTGATGGACAAATTGACACGCAGTTGCAATGATGGGGCACGGATGCCTTTTGGGTTTTCGAGTTTGAAATATTACGACGATGACGGCGAACATGGCAGTGTGGGGATGCTGCCGAGGTATATGATTGGAGTGAGCGGGTATGACATGCGGGACGCTATCAGAGCAGCGACGAAGGATGAACGAACTGGACAGATTAGGGATTTTGGGCTGTATTCTGGACGTAATTTGGCGAGTCGTTTTAAGGTTTTGTCGGAAATTCGGGCGGAAAATGTCTTATATCAGGCCATGCTGCCGGATGAGTTGGATACGCCTGAGCTGAAGCTGGCAAGTGCGCAGCTTTATGCGGTCGACCAAGAGCTAAATTCGGCGCTGGCGGCATGCACGAAAGAATTAGTGGTCAGGAAGGCATTACCTCAGCATATTTTGGCGGAAATTGAGCGTGCGTCGCAGGGGCAAGGTGGACAGGGCGGTTTGCTGGGAGCACGGAAGATTATTGAGGAATTTTACTTAAAGCAGGGGCGCTTGAATTTTCAAGAGGAGCGACAGCGGCGAGAAAGGTGGCAAGGCTATCCCGATAGCGGCGATTCGGCCCATCCGGTGCAAGATACGTTCGTGCAGATTATGGACTGCTGCCGCGAGCTGACTGAAATGGCATACCGAGGCGAGCTGAACAACTACCGCGCACCTCAAGCAAGAAACAGATCAATTAAACGGGGTTAGTTGTTGCGCTTTGGGGTTGGAATGGAAATTATTACGGTTTTACATAATATCCGATCGGTTTATAACGTGGGAGCGATTTTGCGCACCTGCGAGGGGTTGGGGGTTTCGCGAGCGGTGTTTTCGGGGTATACGCCGAAATATAATGATGCCGATTTGCTGCCGCATTTGCGGGAGAAGTTGAACCGGCAGATTGAAAAGTCGGCGCTGGGAGCGGAGAAGATGGTACCACAGGAGACGGTGGCGGATTTGCCGGGGTGGTTAGCGGAGAAGCGCGCGGCGGGATGGATGGTTATCGGGCTGGAGAATAATTTGGCGCCAGAGGAGATGGGGCGACGCTGGGTGCTTGGGGAGAGTAGGCAGAGATTGGTTGAAACGGGAGTAATGCCGGCGAAGCTCGGGCGAGTGATTTTGATTCTCGGAGAGGAAGTGAATGGCATTCCGGAGGAGGTACGGCGCGAGATGGAAGTTTTTCTGGAGATTCCGATGCGGGGGCGGAAGGAGTCTTTCAATGTGTCGGTCGCGACTGGGATTGCGCTCTGGGGGATTGAACAGGTTGCGAAGGAAAGTCATGGTGAAGGAAAGGCATAACGAGGGCTAGGTAGCCCGCGGAGATGGGATTGGCGAAAGCCGAAAACACCGCCCAGCACAGTTGGCTGGACGGTTTTTAGGGATGTGATTACTTATGGTGTATAGGCTGGCTCCTCATGGTATATAGGTCGGCTCGGGCTGGAACTCATCGAGGGACGGCACGTGCCAGTCAAAATTGCCGGTAGGGGCACCGTGAAGGGTCTCAGTGAACCGGACAGAATGGGCGCCTTTTTTGGAGCTACAGCTCATCGCGTAATCGATATGCCAGTTCAACTCGGGAATGTCGAAATTGAGACCGAGAGAGGCTGGCGAAATCAGGTAGGCGTAAGCGCAGCTGCGGAAATGCCCGATTGAGCCGAATTCGGTGCCGCCGGCGCGGTAGTAGCGCTCATCACAGCTCGCGGCGTAAACGTAGTAGAGCTTCAGCCGACCAACGTAGAAATCAACGCGCCAGAGCGCCCAATCCGGGTTCCGACCGGTAATTACGTCCGGCAACTGATACCCAAAACTAGGCACGCCCTTGGGTTCGGCGACGGTACACTCGCATAGCACCCTGTTGACTTCTTCGGACGGGGCGATAGTGCAATCGCGCAGTACGGCTTCGGCGTTTTCTCGGCTCTTTTCCGTAGTGCAGTACATTGGTGACAGGCTCATCTGGATGGTGGGTAGTTTACGGATGACGTCGAGCGACGGAATCCTCTCGGAATTGGCCGCCGTCATCACGCGCAAACATTGTTCGGATAATGGTTTATACACGATTTAGACCTCCTTTTCTGGGGATTCGGGATTGTTGGGGCGTTGGTGTGGGGACTGGATGACTGGATGCGGAATGTCGGGTTTTAAGCTCACGAGTGACCGCGCTTTTAGCTAGAACATAAAATAATCACGAAAAGTGCGCGCTCTCCCAAGCGGGGTCGCACCTCTTATTATAACATAGGTTTGCGCTTGTGTTATCTCGACGAGTGGGTTTATCTATAGTCTGCCGCTCAATGGACGGGGCTATTTTACAATCCGCTCATGTTCCGGGAGTTCGGGGATGTCGGACTGAGCACTGAAACCATCGTAATAGTTAGTCTTGATGGGGGGATGACCAATTTTGTTGGCGGCTTTGACGATTTCGTTGACGTCGTCGGTTAATTTATAGATGTTAGTGTCGTTCTTGGCGATGAGGCCGAGCGGGAGCATTTTAGTCTGGAAGAATTTATCAAGCGAACGCCAGAAGCTTTTGCCGAAAAAGAAGACTGGCATCTTGGGCATTTTGCCTTCCTGCATGAGAATGATGATTTCGGAGAGTTCATCGAGAGTACCAAAACCACCGGGGAAGAAAACGTAGACTTTGGCGGACATGGCGAGCATGACTTTGCGAGCGAAGAAATATTTGAAGTTCATGGTGTCGGTGAGGTAGGGATTCGGGAATTGTTCGTGGCGAAGGGTGATGTTGAGCCCGATGCTTTTGCCGCCATATTCGAAGGCGCCGTGATTGGCGGCTTCCATGATGCCAGGACCACCGCCGGTAATAACGGCGTGACCGTTCTGGGCGAGGAGCTGGCCGAGCTCGCGGGCTTTTTTACAATATTTGCTGTCTTGAGCGAGGCGAGCAGAGCCGAAAATCGTGACACCCTGCGGATAAGTGCGGACGATTTTGAGGCCACGTTCGAGATCGTTAGCATAAGCCTTGGCGCGTTCAATATCGGCTTGTTCTAGTTGTTTGAGGACTTCTTCGTCGAGCATAATTTCCTTTCTGTATATTTAATTATCCGGTTCGGCGGTTTCGAAACCTTTGAGGTTTTAGAGTCGTCCGCGCGCTCGCGCACGCTGAACCCTGAGTCTCTCAAGTCCAACCTGCCAAATCTTCGACTTTTTGAATTGGCATAAGATGGGAATCTTCGTCACCGGTCAGGATGCCAGTTTCGGCACCATATTCTCTAGCGACCTTGGCGGCATTAGCGGAGGCGAATTTGAGAGATTGCTCGAAATCACCATTATCTGCAAAACTGGCTAGGAAGCCGGAGCCGAAGGCATCACCGACACCAGTCGCGTCGCGAACACGGATTTGTTCATAAACTCCGAAGCGATAGGTTTCGTGATGATTGGTAGCAATAGCACCCATGGAGCCGTCGGTGATGATAACCGTTTCGCAATAGTTTGAGAGATGCGCCAAAAGTTCCGTCAAGAGGACGCCGGGGACGATCTGGGCGGCTTCTTTCTTATTGACGAGAAGAATATCGACGTCGTCGAGCAGGCCGATGAGTTTTTCGGGCTGTTTTAATTCGTCGGGGCCGGGGTTAAACATAACTTTTGCTTGGATAGCGTGAGCTTTTTCAAAAAACTCAAGCAGCTTTTCCGTATTGCCATAGAGCGTGCCAGCATAGAGCCAGTCAGGTTGAATGAGGTCGAGATCGGCGGCGGATAAATTATCAGATTTAGCTGAGGCGCCGCGGAAATTCAAGACGGTTTGGTCGCTAGACTTGGCGTCAAGCAAGATAACCGAACAACCAGTAGCGGTGCGGGTAAAGCTAGCATAACTGCTATCAATGTTTTCGGCGTCGAAGCATTGGAGAACGCTCTCGCCGGCGGCGTCATGAGCGAGATTGCCGAGGAATACCGTTTCATGACCACGACGGGCAAAAGTAACCGCAGCGTTAGCACCGCTGCCGCCGACGCCGAAAAAGGTCTTATCGATGTCAACTTCAGTACCGATGACCATCTTGCCGAAAATCGACTGGCCTTCGATTTCGAGACCTTCAAAATCGTCGCGGTCGATTAGATAGATTTCTTGACGAGCTGGACCGAGAGAAACGATGCGACTCATAGTTTAGCCCCTTTCGGGAGAAGTTTGATCCGAGTGTGGGAGAAAGTCATACGAAGGATCATACGAGGACGCCTTTCTTTTCGGATTCAGCAACGAGAGACTGATACATGGCGGCCTTATCTGCGGCGCGAGAGAGCGCACTACCGACATTGACAACATCAATACCAGCGTGTGCGAGCGCGCGGACGTTGCTCAAATTCGAACCACCATCCCAGCCGATTTCGACGTCGGGTTTGATGGCGCGGATGAGGGGAACTTTCTCTACTTGAAGCATATCAATGTTGCCGCCCTGATGGCCAAGGTCGCCAGCAAAAATCATGACATGGTCGGCGTTTACGATTAGCTCCTTGACCTTCCCGGGAAAGGTGCCTTTAAGGAGGGCGAGACCGACTTTGATGCCGGCATTATGAAGCTCGTTGGTAAGGCTGGCGAGGTCGTCGTTAACTTCGGCGTGTATGATGCAGAGGGACGGCTTCAGGGCAAGAATAGTCGCAAGATGATCGCTCGGGCGGGCCGACATGACGTGAATGTCGACATTAAGGCCTTCGGGAAACTGAACATTATTGATCGGCACGGTGGTCGAGGGAGCAAAAGTGCCGTCCGAGGCATCGATTTGGACACGGCGAGAAAAAGTCTTATATTCTTCAAGCTGTGCCTGAAAAACGGCGGGGTCATCGGTCAAAATAGCAGGGCAGATGACGGCCATTCTAGGCTTCCTCTAACTTTTTCATACGGCGATGATAGCGCTCGTCAGTGAGCGGGTGTGCATGGCAGAAGGCTTTGACAATCTGTTCCATCGTTGCGACTTCAAGCTGGTCGGCGGACAGGCAAACGATGTTAGCCCAGTCGTGACCGCGACCCAACACTGCGTCTTCGGAGTCCTTAGCACAGACGGCACGAGCGCCTTTGATACGGTTAGCCTGAATACAAACTCCTTGACCAGAGCCACAAAGTAAGACACCGAGCGCGTGCTCATCATCGGCAACAGCTTTGGCGACGGCTTTGGCAGGTTCGTTGAAATCATCGTTTTCGACGTATTCGCTCGCCCCGAGGTCTTGAATCTCAACCATGCCGGGATGGCATTGCTTAAGTAATTCAGCGAGTTCGTTCTTTTTCTGAAAGCCGCGATGGTCGGCGCCGAGATAGATTATGTGTTGTGCCATGTTTATGCCTTTTGTCCTTTCCTTACTGATTATCCTTCCTTTTGTCTGCTTTATCGTCCGTCTATCTTATCGTCCAAAATCAACTGATAATTCGACGAGACGGTTCGAGTAGCCCCACTCATTATCGTACCAAGCAACCACCTTGACGAGATCGCCACCGACAACGTCGGTAAGCGGGAGGTCGATGATGGCGGAGTGAGAGTTGCCACGGAAATCAGAACTGACGAGCGCATCGTGACTAACGGCGAGAATGCCTTCGTAATATGGTTCACGAGCGGCTTGCTCGAAAACTTTGTTCAGCTCTTCGACGGTGGTGCGGCGCTTAAGGACGGCGGTGATATCGGCGAGCGAAACAACAAGGCTCGGAACGCGCACTGAAAGACCGTTGAACTTGCCGGCGAGGCTCGGAATGGTGAGCGCGGCGGCTTTGGAAGCGCCGGTCGTGGTTGGAGCAATATTGACGGCGGCGGCGCGGGCTTCACGAAGGTCCTTAGCCTGATCGTCGACTAATTTCTGGGAAGCAGTATAGGAATGGACGGTAGTCATCATGGCTTTTTCGATGCCAAAATTATCCTCAAGGATTTTCATAGCAGGGGCGATACAGTTCGTGGTGCAGCTGGCGCAGGAAATAATCTCGTCGTCAGCCGTGACGACTTCTTCGTTCACGCCGAGAACGACAGTTTTGGCGCCAGGGCCCTTCGCGGGGGCAGAAATCACGACTTTGCGAGCGCCGGCTTTGATGTGGGCGCGGGCATCGGCGGGGTTCGTGAATGCGCCGGTGCACTCCATAACGGTGTCGATTTTTAGCTTATCCCAAGGCAGACGCAAAGGGTCAGGCTCGGAGAGGAAGAGGATTTTGTGGCCATCAACGATAATATGCTTGTCGTCAAAGTCGACTTCGTGATCATAAACACCGTAGGCTGAGTCATATTTCAGGAGGTGAGAGAAGGTTTCGGGGCTACCGAGGCTGTTGATGGCGATGATTTCGGCATCGCGACGCTCAAAAGCGATTTTGAACGCGCAACGCCCGATGCGTCCGAAACCGTTTATCGCTAGTCTTACCATTTTGCCTCCCTTGTCATCTTACCTCGCTTTGTTATTTCTTGTTCCCTGTTGCTAGATGTCGAACGCGGCATTTCGTCTACAGCCTGCGGTTGTTTTCGGCTCTTTACTGCCGCCACTGAACCCAGTACAGGAACATACTTAGGTTTATTATAGCATAAGTTTGATAATTGGGAGAAGATTTTAGCGAGATTATAGTGCTGCTGGTTTTGGCGCAGGTTTTGATAATTTTGCCGTTTTATGGTTTTATGATGTTTTGATAGTATTTTTGGCTGAATTATTACATTTTTAGCACAAGGTATATTGACTTTTTGAATGATGTGTGCTATAATAAAAGTATAGGGCTTTTTGTTGTCTTGAAGGCTGCAAACTTAGCGCATGAGTACCATATTGACTAGTAAGTATCTCTGTTGCGAGTAAAACCTCCCCCAGAATCTGGAGGAGGTTTTCTTCTGTCTTTTGAAAGACCCTGAGCGTTTTCGGACGCTTGAGACTTTTAGGCGCGGGCGAAGTGCGCGAAGGCGCGGTTCGCTTCGGCCATGCGGTGGCAGTCTTCCTTCTTCTTGAAGGCGGCACCGGTTTCGTTGTAAGCATCAACAATTTCGGCCTCAAGGCGCTTGGCATATGGCATGCCCTGGCGAGCGCGAGCGCTCTGGACGAGCCAGGAGAAAGCAAAGTGTTGCTGACGATGACCGCTGATTGGGAATGGAATCTGATAGTTAGCACCACCGACACGGCGGGACTTAACTTCGAAATCTGGAGAAACGTTCGCGATGGCCTTTTCAAAGACGGCGACTGGATCTTCGGAGTTCAACTTCTTGGCAGCGCCCTCGAGAGCGGCGTAAACGGCGCGCTCGGCGGCTTGCTTCTTGCCGTCAAGCATGGATTTCTTGATCAAGCGCTGAACCAAAACCGACTGGTATTTGCGATCTGGAACAACTTTG
>CANAUU010000018.1 GCA_947364965.1 uncultured Candidatus Saccharibacteria bacterium
ATAAAAAGCAAATTGTGGATGATCGCGATTTAAGGTTCGTTGCGTATATGCGGAAATCAACCGAAGACAAAAACCACCAAATGAACTCTCTTGCCGACCAAGAAACTTGGATTATGCGAGAAGCGCGTAAGCTGGGTTTGAAAATCGTAGCGACCTTTCAGGAGGAAAAGTCTGCCGCCAAACCTGACAACAGACCAGAGTTTGCCAAGATGATGAAAATGTTAAAATCTGGTCGCGCCGACGCCATCATCTGCTACCACGTAGATCGGTTATCCAGAAATCCGACGGATAGTGGCATACTACAACAATACGTAAACGACGAGAAGATTATAAAAATTCACTCTTCTGACGGCAATTATTCAAACAGTGATAATAGTAGTCTTATGCTGGCGTTGCAAAACTGTTTAGCTACCAACTATTCACAGAATCTAAGTAAGCGCGTTCATTATACGATGGTTGAGAACAACAGGCGAGGTCGTTGCAATGGTCGTGCTGCACAAGGCTACTGCAATGCTCGTGATCGTAAAAATGCGAAACATAGCATTGTAATAAAAGATACTGAGGTCGTTAACGAATCTGGTGAGAACCGTTTTGAACTAGTTCGTAAGGCTCTCAAAATGTTCGGTACTGGTAATTATAGCCCAGTAGAAATTAAGATGATGCTGAATGATTGGGGATACACCCACCGCTATACAAATCGTCGTATAACTCTGGCTGGCGTGCATTATATGCTAGAAAACCCATTTTATGCGGGTTTCACAGAAGATCCCGAAAATCCTGATGAGTGGCACAAGGCAGAATGGGAACCGATGATTAGTGAGGAGGAATACTGGCGTAATCAAAGAATTAAACAAAGTTTCGGTCGGAAAATAAAAGGAAAACATCCACGACCAAAAGTTTCGACGCGTGCGTATCGTTTTCAGCTCAAAGGAGTGATTACATGTTCAAGCTGTGGTTGTGGCATTGGCGCAGGCTATCATCCAAAAGTTCTAGCGGACGGCTCTACAAAAATCTACGTTCACTATGCTTGTAATAATAACGGACACAACACTCGTAATAAATGCCACTTACATGGCGGCATTAGTGAAACCGTCCTCTTCGCGCAAATCGACGCACTTCTAGATAAATATCGTATTAGTCAGCCGTTATACGACTGGGCATTGGAGATTTTAGCTCGCCTAAAAGATGAGGAAGTCTATGAAAGGCATAGTATTGAATCTAGCCAAAATACAAGTATTAAAAAATTAAAGGACAAGCGTGATAGATTGCTGGACGCTTGGTTAGATCGCGAAGAAGCTGGTACTGGGATTACGATGACCGCAGAAGACTATAACACGCGTAGACAGAAATTAGATGATGCTATTGCTGAGCTAGAACAGTCTAGAGAAGATATGCTAGAACGAAACCAAAATTGGTACGAAATTATTGGTAGAACGTTAGAAACGCTGAATGATCCGCAAGAGAAAT
This sequence comes from uncultured Candidatus Saccharibacteria bacterium, assembly GCA_947364965.1. Taxonomy (GTDB): domain Bacteria; phylum Patescibacteriota; class Saccharimonadia; order Saccharimonadales; family Saccharimonadaceae; genus Nanosyncoccus. The sequence goes on from CANAUU010000018.1 coordinate 1,468, forward strand.
TCGTAGAAGGAAGTTGTGCAGGTGAAAAGCGTAGTATTCTTCAATCTATTGGTCCGCGTGTATACTTAACAGAATGCTTTGACCGTTATAGCAAAAAAGGCAAGGTTTTAACCAAACGCGTAATAGAGGTAGAACCGTATCCATGGCTGGAATTATTACGAAAGTCGGCACAAAAAATGAAGCACGATTTTGGTAAGGTTTTTACCACGTCCCAACAGGGGAAAAATCACCAAAAAACTGCTCCTTATAAAGAATGGTGCGCCTGACTAGACTCGAACTAGCACAGCTTAAAATCGCCACTACCACCTCAAGGTAGCGTGTCTACCAATTCCACCACAGGCGCATGGAACTTCCTTCATTATATCAAAATCTCACAAAATATCAACCCCGTTCACAAAAATCCGCCCCGTCTCGTTCAGAAAATTCTATAAAAGCCTTGCCAAAACCATAAACTTTTAGTATTATAGAAGCATAAAAGTCATGTAAAACAAAAACTGACCACGTTAAATCTAAACAGGAAACACTTATGGAAAAGATTATCAAAAAACTTTTCTTCGGCACTAGCGCTATTGCTCTTTCGGCTCTTGCGCTTGCCCCAGCAGTCTCATTTTTCGGTGAGAGTAATTCAGCCTACGCCGCCACCCAAGACCAAAAAGCCCCCAAATTCTCCGTCACCGTCAACCCGACCTTGACGATTGACTCCGTCACGACGCCGGCGGTCCTCAATTTCTCTCACTCCGAAGTCCAAGAAAGCAATTTCTCGGTCTTCGTCAGCTCGAACAAAAACTACGTCATCCAGCTCAGCGCCACCGAGCCTAACCTCGTGAGCGGATCTAATTCGAGCCATGTCATCCCCGCCACCGCCGATGTTTCTACCAGTGAAAGCGGCTGGGGCATCAAAAAAGCCAATGCCGACGGCACCGCTGCCTCGACTTATACCGCCATCACTACCACCCCAACCACCTTCTACACTGGCGCCCTCGGCACCACCAACGTCAAAAACAAGGAAACCAACTTCACTTACGGCATCGGTATCGCTGCTGGTCAGCCTAGTGGCGTCTATTCCACCGAAATCACCGTCACTGCCACCACTGCTAACTAACCATAACCAGGGACCTATCTCCTAGAAAGACCACTCCAAAAATCATGCTCCAGAAATTCCTCTATCTCCTCACTCTCCCTGTCGCTATTCTGGGTATAATTTTCTCGAATTCGACGCCGGTCGCCGCTCTCGAAGTTGGCGACCTCGTCATGTCAATCAGCCCTTCTGAACAGGTTATTGAACTCACTCCGGGTCAACATTATGAAGGTTCGGTCACTGTCAGCAACGTCGGTCGTCTTGCTTTCAATTTTACTCTCGAAGCTGCGCCATACCACGTCAATGACGACACCTACGACCCAGATTTCTCGACCGATAGCTCATATACTAATCTTAAAAACTGGCTGAAGTTTCCCGAATCAAACTATCGTCTGGAGCCAGGCCATTCCGTTGACGCGAAGTTCGTGGTTGACGTGCCCGAAGATGCTCCGAGTGGTGGTCAATACGCTGCCATCATGATTCAAAATTCCCCAGTTAAGCCTCAAGCTTCCGAGCTGACCTCGCCTTCCAACTTGGACCAAACTCCTGGTCAGACGCAAACCCCCAACCAAACCTCATCCTCCGACGAAACCAAGCCAGCCGGCCAGGATGACACTTCCAACGCTCCGCTCGATGTCAAGGTTCGCGCTGCCGCCGTTCTTTATGGACACGTCGTCGGTGGGGAACTACGTGAGACCGGCGAGCTTACCGCCCACGAACTCCCCCGCCTCGCCCTTGGCAACACTTTTTCTGCCGCCAGCACCATCAAAAACGACGGCAACGTCGATTTCTATGCTCGCCAAACTCTCTCGATTCGCAACTTTTTCACCAACAACGAAATCCTTCAGCCCGCCGAAGACGGTAGCACCACTCCCTTCACCGAAACCCTCATCGTTCTCCCCGGCACTTCTCGCACCAGTGTCCTCCGTTGGGGCCTCGCCGATACGGGCACTTTCCCAATTGGCCTTTACCGGGTCACCAAAACCGTCGTCTTCCTTGACCAAACTCACACCTTCGAGCAACTCCTCTTCGTTTGCCCGATTTGGCTCGCTCTGCTTCTAGTTTTCCTTGTCGCGCTTCTTGTCATCTGGCTCATCCTCGGCCTCGCCAAACGCCGTAAAACCAAGCGCGAAAACGCCACCTTCTAATGTGCTATAATAAAATCTAGGAATGAGTTCAACCCCCCAAAGCTCAGGAACCCAGCAATAACCCCCCAGAAAGCGAGAATTAATGAATAAGAAAACAGGTTTTATCATCGCGGGCGTCGTCGCCATTATTGCTATCTTTGCCGTTCTTATCGGCGTCTCCTTCTGGCAAAGCGACCAAAACGAGCAAAAAGACACCGACGCTTCAAACGCCGTCGACTATGGCGAATATAAATTATCCACCATCAAGAATCTCGCCGCCGCGATCAACTACGACGCCCTTGACCCCCATAGTATCCTGCCCGCGAGCAACAGCAGCGGTGACATTCCAGAGAATATTATCGGCGACGCCGACGTCCCCATCGTCATCTATGAATATGCTGATTACCCCTGTGGTTATTGCGCCCTCATGACCCCGCTGCTTGCCCAAATCGTCGAAGATTACGACGGTGAGGTCGCCGTTGTTTTTCGCTCCTACATCTTGCCGTATCACGAAACCAACGGTATTCCTGCCGCTTCCGCCGCCAACGCCGCCGCCCTCCAAGGCTACTGGGAAAAATACAAAGATATTCTCTTTGCCAACCAAGATGACTGGTTCTATTCCACCGGCGACAAGCTCCAAGAGCAGCTCGAAACCTATTTCATTAAGGCCTCCAACGGTCAGGGTGATCTCGCCCAGTTCCGCGAAGATATGAAAAGCGAAAAAGTCGCGAAGAAGATTGCTTTTGATCGTGGTCTTGGTGAGAAGCTCAAGATCGGCGGCACGCCTTGGCTCTATCTTGACGGCGAGTGGATTAGCAACAAAGGTGAGGGCACAGCCGGCCTCACTCCGCAAGAATATGACGCTCGCATCCGTCAGCTCATTGACGCTAAACTCAAATAACCTTGACCTTCCGGCGCCCATTAACCCAAAAATCTCCGCAAAATTCGTCAAAAAACCACTGCGAGATCGCCCGAAACCCTTGCTTTTTAAGCAAAAGTGTGATATAATGGTAAGATATGGTAAATAATATTCGCAACATCGCTATTATCGCTCACGTTGACCACGGCAAAACCACCCTCGTCGACGCTCTCCTGAAGCAATCTCACACTTTTCGTGACAACCAAGCTGAGATGTCTCAGACTCTCATCATGGACTCTATGGACCAGGAACACGAGCGCGGCATCACTATCACCGCCAAACAAACCTCGGTCTATTACAAAGACTATAAAATCAACATTATCGATACTCCGGGTCACGCTGACTTTTCTGGCGAAGTTGAGCGTACCCTGAACATGGCTGACGGCGTTCTCTTGATTGTCGATGCGCAGGAAGGCCCCATGCCCCAGACGAAGTTCGTTCTCCAGAAAGCCCTCTCCCTCCACTTGAAGCCAGTCGTCATCATCAACAAAATCGACAAACCCGCCGCCCGCATCGAAGAAGTTGAAAGCGAAATCGCCGACCTCTTCCTCGAGCTTGCTTCTGACGAATCTCAACTCAACTATCCAATTTACTACGCCGTTGCTCGCGATGGCAAAGCCGGCAAAACCACCGACCTCGATGATGACCTCCATGCCATTTTCGACGCCATTATCGATGAAATCCCTGCCCCGAAAATCGACGAGAATGCCGATAAGGGCGCTCAGCTCCTTGTTGCCGCTCTCGCCGCGGATAATTATCTCGGCAAATACGCCATTGGCAAAATTTTCCGTGGCCGCCTGAAGAAAGGCGAACAGGTTAAAGTTCTCCATACCGATGTCGAAACCGGCGAGCTGAAGACTTCAAACGCTAAAATCGACCGCGTCTTCACCTATAAAGGTCTCGGCAAAGAGGAAGTCGACAGCGCCGAAGCCGGCGACATTGTTGCGATTTCTGGCATCACTCAAGCTAATATTGGTGACACAGTTGCGACCGTCGGCGCAAACGGCGAAGCCCCCGAGGCTCTTCCGACTATTGAACTCGAACCACCGACCTTGAGCATTTACATCGGTCCGAACACTTCACCTCTGAAGGGCCAAGAAGGCGAGTTTACTACCTCCCGCCAGATTGCTGAGCGTCTCGAACGTGAGCTCGAAACCAACATAGCCCTCAAAATCGTCCCCGATGGTCTTGGCTATAAGGTCTCTGGCCGTGGCGAGCTTCATCTTTCCGTCTTGATTGAAACCATGCGCCGCGAAGGCTTCGAGCTCGAAACCGGTCGCCCTGAGGTGGTTTATAAAGAAGTCGATGGCATAAAACAAGAGCCAGTCGAAGAGCTCATTATCGAAGTCGAGCCAGAGTTTGTCGGTGCCGTTTCTCAAGAACTCGGTATCCGGAAAGCCGACCTTCAGAGTCAGGAGCTCACTTCGACCGGCGCCACTCGCTTCACTTATCGTATCACTACCGCCGCCCTCATCGGCCTTCGCAATAACCTCCTCACCGCCACGAAAGGCACTGCCATTATGTCCTCCCTCCCTGCTGGCTACCGCCCGGTGGAAGGGAAATATAAGCCCGAGCGAAACGGCGTTCTTATCGCCTTTGAGCCTGGTGCCTCGACTGCTTATGCTCTCGACGCTGCTCAGGCGCGCGGCATTCTCTTTATCCCGCCTGGAGTTCCGGTCTATCAGGGCATGATTGTCGGTCTCAGCAACAAGAAAGAAGATCTTGACATCAACATCTGCAAAGAAAAACAGCTCACTAATATGCGTACCCACGCCTCCGATGGCGCCATCCAGCTCACTCCGCACACCCAGTATTCCCTCGAGCAATGTATTGATTTTCTCCTCGACGACGAGCTGCTTGAAGTCACTCCGAAATCCCTTCGCTTACGCAAGCGCCAACTCGACCCCATCAAACGCAAACGCGAAGCGCGGTAGGAACCGAGCGAAGAAAAAACTTGGTTTTTCGTCCGAGGCGACGCCCGTGTTCAAGGTACAGCCGAAGCACGGTAGAAGTCCAGTATAAGTCGGAGACTTATGCTACAATAAGACACATGGTGCGGTTTGTGTGGACTCTCCGCCCTGGGCTGTGTTTGCCGGAATGCTCCGTCGACTTCCTTGCTGAGGCTAGCAAGTCGTCGCGTGCGAACGCCAAACACACTGCCTCTCCCCGAAGTCCACAAGAATCTTTAGAAAGTTGGTGTATAGAATGAAAACTCCCAAAATCCCTAACCTCCCCCTGTTTGCTTTGCTGGTGGCTGCCGTCCTAGTGCTACTTGTCTTGGTGGGGACAATCGTCTATCGTCTCTGGCAAAACCACCGTCGCCGTCAGCGCGCCGAGGACTACGTCAAAGCCTTCGCCCGCGACATCCCTGACCGCTATTATGACCGTGAGCTCATTCGGGCGTTTTACACGTCTCATTTTGGCGTTCCGGACAATTTCCTCACTCTGGGCGAGCCCGGTTTTGCAATCGAGCGTCTCGGCTGGATGCTTGCTATGACCGAGCGCCTCGGTCCCACTGCCATCCTGAACGCCAGTTATCTTCGCCCCGGCATCCATTCCGCCGTGGCGGCCTGTGTCTCTCCGCTGGAGTTTTGGGTCGACTTTTGTCACGATAACCATCGCTGGGCCATCTGGTATCCCGAGGACACTTTTGCGCTCATCGACCGCTTCACCTTTGGCAGTCGCTACGTCTCCTCGACCAGTCAGCGCCGTCAGCACGACGAAGTCGTCGCCTGGCTTCGCCGTCACAACTCATAAACCTGGATGTATTGAGTTTCCAGCATTTGTGACGCAATAGAAAAGGCAGCCAAACCTCAAATCCGTAAAATCTATCAGAAAGAAAGCAGGTGCCCCTCATGTCGCCCGAGTCTATCCTCGCCATCGCCGTCTCCGCAATTATCCTTGCCCTCGCTGCCATTTTCGTCTCTGGTCATTATGCTAATCGTCATCGGCGCTACAGTGCAGTCTATCGGTTTATCGGCCAGACCCGTCGTCAGAGTCAATATCCGGCAGATACCTTTGCCCATGCGCCCGAAAGCCGATACCTCCAGACCTTCCTCCAGCGCCGCCTCCAAGTCCCCGCCACGTTCTTTGGCTCTCAAAACACTTCCTCCGATGTTGCCGCCGTCGACCCTAGCCTTGTCGCCGAGGGCATCTCGCGCGTAGTGACGCTCTGGATGGCGCTCGGCGGCGATGCAGTTCTGAGTCATGGCTGCGCCGGCAAAAAAGCGAAGTCCGCCTCCGCCGGTCATACTCTCCTTTGGACAGGTTTCACTTACCAAGATGAGAGGTGGGTCTACTGGGTCGACCCCAGCGGCGCCACACACGTTGATATGCGCCGCGACTTCTTCCGTCGTCACGACCTTGCCTCCTACCGCCGTCTTCAATCCGATGAAGCGCAGGAACTTATGTCCAGCCCAACCCCTGACCGTCGTGCCTAACCCATACTTTCTCCCCAATCCTCGTCCCAAAACGGGCGAGGATTAACTTTTTGCCAAACCCTACCCCAATTCCCTAAAACGCTTGACTTTTTAAGATATCTGTGCTATAATGGAAGTATAAGATGGATATTTGTGTCAAAGTCCCAGATTTCAATCCTAAATCAGACTAGACGACGCAAAAATCCAAGCAAATTATTAATCAAAAAGAAAGTAGGTGTTCTCATGATCCCCAGTCTTATTCTTCCCCTCGCGCTCCTCGTCCTCACACTCATTGTCCTGATCCTGTTTTCCGCTTATCACCATGACCGTCGCGCGCGTCTCAACACGGTTTATCACCGCATCGGTGAAATCCGCCGGAACAATCAACCTCCTGCTGATGCCTTTGCTCGCGACCCCGAATCCACCCGCCTCCGGACCTTTCTTCATGGGTATCTCCAGGTTCCCGAAACCGTCCTCGGCTTCAATAGCCAGTCTGGCCTCACCAATTCTGATCTCTCGCGCTTGGTTGCTCTCTGGTCAGCTCTCGGCGATAACGCGGAACTTTGCTACGGCTACATCGACGAGCACAAGCGCCATCCGCTCAGTGCGGTTTCCAGCCGCTATGCTTCGCTCTGGATCGAATTCGAATATCTGGGCGAACGCTGGGTCTACTGGTATGGCATCGACAGCACACTGGTCGACCTCCGCCGCGATTTCTATCGCCATGACGCTGCTGTCATCCGCGAGGGTCTCCGCTTCGGTGACGTTGGTGACTACCTGTTCAAACCGGAAACGCCTCCCATCTAATCCACCCGCCCGACGACCCGCTCCCCAGATAATAGTTCATCAAACTGCCCCACCACTTTCGCAACCCCGAATCCTCGCCTCCCCGGCGGGGATTTCCGTTCTTCGGCATAATTTTCGTTATATAATAACCATATGAGTTTACGCAGCCGTTTTAATCAATTTTTTAATAAGCCCAAAGCCGCACCCTCGTCGGAACCGGTCGCCGATTCAACCAACCACCCCGAACATCCTATCGCCCCAAACGATTCAGCCGAGCAGCCCTCCGATCCGACCGTCGAAGCTCCAAACTGGGATATCCTGCGCGAAGAAACCGCCGAACCAGAAGTCACTTACGACGACCTCGCCCGCCTCGTCCGTTTTCCCGGCTCCGCCCAAGAAGCCGCCAAAGCTCCCGAGGCCGCTAAAGCTCCCGAAATCGTCGAAGTCTCAGAAGCCTCAGAAACACCCGACTTTTCTGCAACCCTAGAAAACGTTAATGGGGGGGTCGTTATTTGACGAAGCAGCTCAACCAATAGAAACTACCACGACAGAATCTTCCGAAGCTGAGCCCATCTCACCCGAGCTTCGCGCCTTCAAAAATTTCTTCAAAACTGATATACGTATCAAACGTGAGCTGCTCGATCTCGCCCCTAGCCCCACCGATAGTTATGACGAAGCTAGCCGCATGGACTATGCCGAAACTGCTTTCCGCTCTTTCCGCGATTTTAGACACGATTTCCTCGGCATCGCCCGTGACTTCGGGTTTGGTGAGTATATTGAACAATCCACCGAGAATTTTTTCCAGCGCGGTCAGGAGGCTTTCGCAATCGGTGATTACCGTGCTGACATAACACAACAACTCTATCGCAAGGCTTTTGCCAATCTGCGCCCTGATTTTGTCGAGGAGGTCAAGAAGGAAAACGTCGGCTATACAATATTTAGACATGATTTGTCGCGCCTGATTACGGACGCCACGACTATCAATGAACTTCTCCACGCCTACCATAGCCATATCATGAGCGACGAGCATATTCTCCGAGCTGTCCCCGCCCTCGCCGCCAAAGAAAACGCCGTCGGTTATCAAATCACCCTTCGCGGCGATCAGTCACCCCTCGGTCAGCAAATCTTCGACGCTATTCCGGATGACTTGGATGTTGGAGCTACGGATATTATTTCGGCCGACAATCATATTATGATGATGGTACGCGACCGTGGGCACGCCCTGACGATTAGCGGCGAACCGGACGCCGAAGATCCATCAAAAATCTGGGTCGAATATAACATCCCGAAGCTCTGCAACGAAGACATGATTAAGGCTCTCCCCGGTCTTGCCGGCTACACTCCGAACGGTGCTCGCGGTAGCTTTGTCATCTCGCAGGACGAACTCGGCGCTTCGCTCGTGAATTTCATCGGCAAAGTCCCTATGGACAGTGATATGCCCAGCCTCCAGCAATATCTGCACCCCAACCAATAGTCGCTGAGCGAACCACGCAAAACCCCTTTTCACGAACTATAACACGTGATATAATATCAAGTGTTATATATCATCAAAACCTAAAGAAAGAAGTGTATGCCTCTACCTAAAAAGGTTCAAAAAGAAGACATCGTCAAAGCCGCGCTCGAAATTATTAAAACCGAAAGCCTTGACGAAATCACCGCGCGTCGCCTCGCCAAGGAACTAAATTGCTCCGTCCAGCCCATTTTCTATAATTTCGCCACCATGGATGAGCTAAAATCCGTCGTCCTCGATACGATCTACCATATCTACATTAACTATATGAATTACGGTGCCGAGCAGCCCCAGCCGTATAAGGGAATGGGGCTTGCCTATGTTCGTTTCGCCCGCGACTACCCGAACTACTTCCGTATTCTCTTTATGAATAAGTCCGACCTCACCCCCGATGATTTCATTTCGAGAGATTCCGTCGGTCAAGCCGTCTTAAAACACGGTATGGCGCTCACCGGTTTTGATCGCAGTACTCAGCAACATTTTCACCTCAAAGTTTGGATTTTTACCCATGGTCTCGCCAGTCTCGTCGCAAGCGGTACCGCTCGCCTCGACGATGCCGAAGTTGACCACCTCCTCACTACTACCGTTCGCGAAATGATTATCGGCCATAAACACCTCGAAAGGAGCATCGAAAATGCCTAATAAAACTACAACAACCACTAAACCTAAATCCGCCACGACCGCTGCCAAAACCTCGCCAAATCTTGCCAGTAAATCTGCGTCAAAATCCGCCGCTAAACTCGCCACCGCCTCGAACGTCATCGAAGTTTGTCGCCTAACCAAAACCTACAAGAACCCGAAAAATCATCAAACTCTCAAAGCCGTGAACGACCTCTCCTTCGACGTCCGTGAGGGGGAAATCCTCGGCCTACTTGGCCCGAATGGTTCCGGCAAGTCCACCACAATCAACTGCCTTCTCTCGCTCCTCAAGTTCGACAAGGGAACTATCAAGATTTTCGGCGAAACCATGTCGCCTTCCGCCTACAACCTCAAGCGCCAAATCGGCGTCGTCTTCCAGGAAGTCGCCGTTTTCGAGGAGCTCCGCGCCCAGGACAACATCGATTTCTTCTGCGGCCTCTACGTCAAGGACAAGGCCGAGCGCGCGAAATGCGTCGACACTGCGATTAAATTGGTTGGCCTCGAAGATTTTCGCAAATTTTATCCGAAGCAACTTTCTGGCGGTTTGCTTCGCCGCCTCAATATCGCCTGCGGCATCGCTCATAAACCTAAGCTTATTTTCCTCGATGAGCCGACCGTCGCCGTCGACCCTCAGAGCCGCCAGCATATCCTCGACAATATCGAAACTCTCCGTAAGCGCGGCGCCACCGTCGTCTACACTACCCACTACATGGAGGAGGTCGAGCAACTCTGCGACCGCATTATCATTCTCGACAAGGGCAAAATCATTGCCTCCGGCACCAACTCCGAGCTCAAAAAACTCGTCAAGAACAAACCCGTCAAGCAAGTCGCCGGCCCGACCTTGAACGATGTCTTCCTTGAGCTCACCGGCAAGGAGCTTCGCGACTAATGTTCTGGCATAATTTCAAATACACACTAAAGGTCGTTTTGCGCGACCACGCCCTCATTTTCTGGACTTTTGCCTTCCCGCTCATCCTCGCTACCTTTTTCTCGCTCGCTTTTTCCAACATCACCGCCAGCGAGAAACTTGGTTTAATCGATATCGCCGTCGTCGACAATGACGCCTGGCGAAACGACGAAGTCTTCCGCAAAGCTTTTGAAACTTTGAGCGATGAGGCCTCCGAAGATCGACTTTTCCGAATCCAATATGTTTCTAAAACCGAAGCTGAACAGCTCCTCGCTGACGACGAAATCTCCGGCTACCTCCTTCTTGAGCGCTCTTGGTTTTCTCCTCAGCGCAAGGCTCTCATCGAATTTCTCGCCCCGCCTCCGGCCGATGTTCCTCCAGTTATCTTCACCGCCAAAAGCGACATCAACTCCACCATCCTGAAATCCGTTGTAGAAACTGTCGCCGAGCAAGCCTCTATCATTGAAACCGTCATAGAAACTGACCCCGCGAAACTCGCCAATCTTGCCTATGCCCACGCCGCTAACCTCGTCGACCAATCCAGCACCCACCTCGATTACGTCATGATTGAATACTATACCCTCATTGCCATGATTTGTATCTATGGCGGCATCATCGGCATGGTTGCTGTCAATCAGCTTCTCGCCAACATGAGCATGAGCGGTCAACGTATCGCAGTCAGCCCTGCTCGGAAATCCACCCTTGTCCTCGCCGCCCTCTGCGCCAGCTATATTATCCAACTCGTCGCTGTCGCCCTCCTCTTTGTCTACCTCATCTTTGTCCTGCATGTCGACTTCGGTGCCAATCTTCCACTCATCATCCTGCTCGCCCTCATTGGCAGTCTGTCCGGCCTCGCTCTGGGCGTCTTCCTTGCTGCCACTGTTAAGGCTACTGCGACCACCAAAATCGGCCTCATTCTTGCCATCGCTATGTTCGGCTGCTTTCTTGCCGGCATGATGGGGATTACTATGAAATATCTCGTCGACACCAATCTCCCGCTCCTAAACCGCCTCAATCCCGCCAATCTCATCACTGACGGCCTCTATGCGCTCTATTATTACGACACCTTTGATCGCTATTGGGGAAATATTATAACACTTGTTATTATATCGGGTGTTATGATTGCTATCTCTGTTTATGCCCTAAGAAAGGAACAATATGACCGTCTTTAAAGCCTTCCTTCGTATTCTCGCTCGCAACAAGTGGATTATTATCATGTATACGGCGATTTTGGTAATTTTCAGCACCTTCAGTCTCGACGCCAACCAAGCCACAACTACTTTTGAAGATGTAAAGCCCGACCTCTGCATTATCAACCACGATGTCGAAGAGGGAATTACCAAATCCCTAATCGAGTATCTCTCTGCCCAGAATAATATCATCGACCTTCCGGGCGACGACCCCGAAGTCATCAGCGATGCCTTATTCTACCGCCGCATCAATTATCTCGTCGAAATCCCCGCTGGCTTCCGCGCCGATTTTCTCGCCGGCAAGAATCCTGCCATCAACACCCGCAGTACCGGCGACTACAACGCTAGCCTCGCCGAGATGGGCCTCACCCGCTTCCTCAACACCGCGAACCAGTATCTCGCCGTCGCCCTTCCCGCCCCGCCGTCCAGCCTCATCCCAAGCTCTTCGTCAACCGCCTCAGGCTTGAAGCTCCCCTCGCCAGACACTTCCGATCCCGGGACCGTCTCCCCGTCCCTTTCCGCTGCAGCCGAAGCCGTTCTGATCGAGCGCCTCGACCAAACTCTTGCGACCGAAGTTTCCGTCGAACTTACTTCCCAGCTCGACACTACCGGCCTCGACCGCGCCGCCTTCTATTATAATTTCATGAATTACCCGCTTCTTGTCGGCTGCATCTATATCGTCGCCACCATCATGCTCGCCTTCCGCGATGAGAAGGTGGCTCGCCGCATCGCCATGGGCAGTCTCACTCCCGAGCACGTCAACCGTATCCTTCTTGCCGCCAACTCGCTCTTTGCGCTAGCCCTCTGGCTCGTCTACGTCCTCATCAGTTTCATTGTCGTCGGCTCCACCATGTTCTCGTTTCACGGTCTCTGGCTCATCCTTAACTCTTTCGTCTTTACCCTCTGCGCCACCTCTCTTGCCTTCCTCATTTCTAATCTTCTGCGTAGTCGCAACGCTATTAACGGCATCACC
>CANAUU010000019.1 GCA_947364965.1 uncultured Candidatus Saccharibacteria bacterium
GCCGTTCAAGATCCCGATGACAGCGGTGCAGGCGACTCGCGATATAGCGACGGCGCCGACCGTGACAATTGATTCGGAGACGGGTGGCTATGTGAACGTTTTGATTCCGGTGGTTAAGCCGAGCGCTGTAACAGTAGCGATACTGGTCGGTACGGATGCTTCGACAAACATGATAAAAACGTCGGTGGCTACCTCGGATGGCGTGATAGCGTCGGTACCGAGCGGGGCGACGATCAAAATCGTCGACAATAGCAAGACGTTCACGGATGTGGCGCCCGGAAACTGGGCGAACGACGCGATTGCTTTCGCTTCGGCCAGGGAGCTGTTTAGTGGGACTTCGGCGACGACATTCTCGCCCAACGTACCGATGACGCGTTCGATGCTGATGGTGGTTTTGGCTCGGCTTGACGGAGCGAAGACTACTGGCGGCGAGACTTGGTATGAGCGAGGTGTCGAGTGGGCGATCCAGAAAGGGATTAGCGATGGTTCGGCTCCGGAAGCTAATATCAGCCGCGAGCAGTTGGTGACAATGCTTTGGCGCTATTGCGGTTCCCCGTCGGGGGCTGGCAACGTGTCGGGTTATACCGATGCGGGTCAGATTAGCGGCTATGCGCAGGAAGCGATGGCTTGGGCGATCGAAAACGGAATCGTGAGCGGTTTCGGAGACGGTCGGCTGGGACCGCAAGGTCAGGCTACGCGGGCGCAAGTTGCGCAGATGTTGATGAACCTCCTGAAAAGTTTGGCGTAAAATACGCTTTGGCTGGATACGGCAGCTCGCTGTAGTTTAGTCGAAGGCGATTAGCGCAAAGGCACTTTATGGGCCGTCTGTCTTTTTGGCAGGCGGCCTTTTCCTGGGTTTTGGGCGGAGTTTGTTTTGGTTTAACGGTATGTTTATCGGGTGAGGCTGAGTTTATGAGTGAGGGCTATTTTTGTTTGAGGGCAAGACGAATGCGCTCTTCAACCGGGAGACTCGGGTCGACTTCGGCGAGGGCGGCGGAGGCTTCTTTCAGAGGGAAGCCGAGGGCGATGAGGGCATCGAGGGCTTCGTCGGCTGGACCGGTAGGAGTGGCGAGGGTGAATTTTGTTTCGGTGGCACCGTAGTGAGTGGGAAGACCGACTTTGTCACGGAGGTCAACGATGACGCGCTCGGCGGATTTTTTGCCGACACCGGAGGCTTTGGAGATGAAGGCGGCGTCGGTATTGGCGATGGCGTTTCGGACTTCTTCGGGAGTGCCGAGGCTAAGGATACTGATAGCGGCTTTGGGGCCAATACCATTGACAGAAATGAGCATCTCGAAAAGTTTTTTCGCAGCGAGGCTGGTGAAGCCGTAGAGGTCTTCGGCGTTTTCGCGGAGGGAGTGATAGGTGTAGAATTTGAATTCGTCACCGAGGCTGATGCGTTCGGCGTCGGGGGCAGAAAGGATGAGTTCGTAGCCAACGCCGTGAACATCAATAATGACAGAGGCGGGGAGTTTTTCGGTGATGGTGCCGACGAGGTGGGCAATCATTAGAAGCTCTCTCGCTCAAAGTGGTCGGCGATTTCGTCGCGATTTTTATGAGATTTGCGAGATTTTTTGCGGGCGATGAGGTTGATGACGATGATGAGAACGAGAGTGAGGACAAGGACGGAGGCGGAGAGGATGAGGGGCCAGATTTCGGGGTCAACCTCAACGCCGAGCTGATCTTCGATGAAAGAGAGGATGGGGTTGGCGGTGGATGCGGCGTTCGTTTCGGAGTCGGATTCGGGGTTGTTCTCGGGAAGAGCTGGATCGGGATTTTCGGTGGCTCCAGTGGTGGCTTCAGGGCTGTTCTCGCTAGCGATAGGAGTTTCGGGGACTTCTGGAGTGTCGAAAGTTGTTGGTGTGTCTGGAGTTTCGGCGGTAGGGGTCGAGGTGGGCTCCTCAATGGTGCCGGTGACGACGTCACCGAGAGCGGTGGCGTAGGCTGGCGCAGTGACGAGAGCTAGGGTCGTGGCTAGGCTGGCCATAGCTAGAGGAAGGGTAAAGATAAGTTTTTTGAACATAATAACTCCTTGTATTGCTAGTATTGTAGCATAACTTGCGGGATTGGCGAGGGGCTATGTTTTGGATCTAGTGGTTGGTGTTAGCGGGTGATTATTATTTTATAATGTTGCCGAGGTGCTCCCACTCGCCGGTGAAGTTATTGAGGACTTGGAGATTGGATGAGTCGGAGCCGAGGGTATAGGTTCTTTCGGTTTGGACTTCGCGGGTGCCACCTTCAAGGCCAGTGAAGGTATAACCTTCCTCTTCGCTAAAATCGCGATCTTTGATAAAGTAGCCTAGGTAGACTTTGCCGACTTCAAAATCAGGGTCCTGGATTGAGAATTCTGCAATAGTGCTACGGTCTGGCTTGAGGTGGCGTAGTTTGTCGCAGTGGGCTTGGTTGGCGTGCTCGCAATATTGATCGAAGTCCATGACGCCGCCGTAGCGGTAGAAGGTTTTCGTGCTGCCGGGTTCGAGGTTGCCCTTGAAGCTTTCGAGGATAGTCATTTTGCCGAAGGAGACGATTGCGGTGCTGTGGTCTGCTGCTTTGGCGTAGTTAGTAGCGCCATCGATGGAGTCAATGAAGACGATAGCGACGGCGTCGCTGGCCTCTTGAAGTTTGGCGGGGATTTTATAGTCCGAGCCCACGATGTTGAGAAGGTATCCTCCCGAACCGATTTCATCTTGGTTGAACTCTGTGCGATTGTCGTAGGTCGGTCTTTTGGAAAAATCAATAATGACTGGGGCGGAGGCTGTTTCATCGAAGATCGGAGTATCGTCTTGTTTATTGAGAGTATTGAAGACGAGGATACTGCAGATTATGATGGTTGCAATTGTCAGGGCGCTGGCTATACCGAGAGTGATTTTGGTAGAGTTTTTCATAATGATCGTTAAAACCTCCTTGCAAGTTTTAACGTTGATATATATTTATATTATAGCATTTGGTTGTGAAGTGTGAGGAATTTGTTGGTCTCGGAACTAGCTCTTGGAGGAGTAGTTATGGCTGGTTGGTTTTATGACGAGGGGTGATCTTCATAATGCGGAGGTATTCTTCGCAATGAAGGAGTGGACGATGGCGGCGGCGAGGGCGTCGGCGGCGTCGTCGGGTTTTGGGACTTGGTCGAGGTGGAGGTGGAGGCGGACCATTTCTTGGATTTGGGGTTTGTGGGCTTGGCCATAGCCGCAGATGGCCTTCTTAATCTGGTTCGGGCTGTATTCGAAAATTGGCATGTTATACTGTTTCGCGACGAGAAGGCAGACGCCGCGGGCTTCGGCGACGGAGATGCCGGTGGTGATGTTTTGTTTGAAGAAGAGTTTTTCGATAGACATGACGTCGGGGTGATTCTGGTCGATGATTTCGTGGAGGGAGTTGTAGATATCTTCGAGACGGTCGGGTAGGGGGGTGTGGGGAGGAGTGGCGATTACGCCGTAGTCGAGGGCGGTGGTGCCTTCGATGACGCCGAAACCGCAGATACCAGTGCCGGGGTCGATACCTAGAATGCGCATAGTCTATTTATTAACATATTTGATTAGAGTATCGCGGAGGTCGCGGACGGGGATGACGAAAGAGTCTTTGATGGTGGCGGGGGCGATGGCACGGGTGAAGCCGAGTTTTTTCGCTTCGGAGATGCGCTGGTCAGGACGGAAGGCAGAGCGGATTTCGCCACCGAGACCGACTTCGCCGAAGACGACGTATTCCTCGGAGAGTTTGCGACCGGCAACGGCACTTGCGATGGCGAGGCAGATGGCGAGATCGGCGGCGGAATCCTGGAGTTTTAGTCCGCCAACGACGTTGACGAAGATGTCTTGGTCGGAGAGTTTGAGTTTCGTGCGGCGTTCGAGGACGGCGATGAGGAGGTTCAAGCGGTTCAGGTCGCAGCCGGAGGCGGTGCGCTTCGGGTAGCCGAAATTCGATGGAGTGACGAGGGCCTGGATTTCGACGAGGATGGGACGAGTGCCTTCTAATGTCGCGAGAATGATAGAGCCGTCGGTGTTTTGGCGTTCGGCGAGGAGGGCGGCGGAAGGGTTTTTCACTTCAGAGAGGCCTTGCTGGTCCATTTCAAAAATGGCGGCTTCGGTTGTCGAACCGAAACGATTCTTCACGGCGCGGACGGTTTTGAACCCGCCATAGCGGTCGCCCTCGAAATTAAGAACGACGTCGACGAGGTGTTCGAGGACTTTCGGGCCGGCCAAAGTTCCCTCTTTCGTGACGTGACCGACGATGATAACAGCGGTGCCGGAGGTTTTCGCGGCGCGGATGATGAGGTTGCCGCAGTTGGTGACCTGGGAAATGCCACCGGGGGCGGAGGCGATTTCGGCGAGGGTGAGGGTCTGAATGGAGTCGACGATAACGAGGTCGAACTCGCCGCCTTCGATGGTTTTCGCGATATCATTAGCGCTGGTGGAGCTGGCGAACTTCAGATTGTCGGATTTGGCGCCGAGGCGAACGGCGCGGAGCTTGACCTGGCTAGCGGATTCCTCACCGGAGATGTAGAGGACGGTGCGGGTCTCGGCGATTTTCGCGCAGATTTGCATGAGGAGGGTGGATTTGCCGATGCCGGGCTGGCCGGCGAGGAGCGAAACCGAGCCGAGGAGGATGCCGCCGCTGAGGACGGTGTTGAGGTCGGGAAAGCCGGTTTTCAGACGTTCTTTTTCAGTCGAGATTTCGAGGTCGTTGATGGAAGCGTAATTCAAGACTTTGCCGGAGGCTTGTCCGCGGGAGATGGCGGATTTTTCGTCGCGTTCTTTATCTGCGGATTGCTCCAAGAGGGAGTTCCAGGCGCCGCATTTGCTGCAGCGGCCGTTCCAGCTGGTATAGATGGCGCCGCATTGCTGGCAGACAAATTGAGAGTGGGGTTTTGCCATAGGGATATTATACACTATTTTGCGGACAATTCGGTCTTGAAATTGCTTTAGTATGATGCTAGAATGGGGTTGTTAGGTTTTTACTTTCGCTTCTTTTTAGCGAAAGTAATTTTTATCTGGAATAGAGTAATCCAGACTTGCATACGTTTTATAGAAAAGCGTATTTTCATAACCTGCCCTCCTTTCTCCCTTGTTAAAGTTGCGTCATCAAGACCGAAATTTGTCCGTGAAATTAGCGTAGCATACTTTGAAGACTTTTACCAAGCACAAGCACGAAGATTTTGAGTTTTGGGGATTGTGGCTATGGTGAGGATGATGGCTCCCGCAGTTAGGAAGATTTTGCTTGCGGTTTGAAAATGTGTGATATAATGGGGTTGTCTATACAATGTGTTATTAAACGAGTAAATCGTTTTTGTTTATCTTCGGTTTTTACTGTTGAAATGGCGCCGTAAGGCACAGTGCAGTAGAAAATCGAAAGGTTTACTCGACGCGTTGTATAGACACCCTTGCGGCGTCATTTTTGTTGTAGGGCTTTAGTAGTTCCGGCCAGAGATTGACCGGGATGAGGCGAAAAGGTTCGGACGGAAGTGGCGCGCGGGGTGTCTATCAACAACAAAAGGAGGGCTGTGATGCGAAGCCAAAATAAATGCCAGGTTGGACGGGAATGTCGGACTGGGTGTTTAAGTTATAGAAACTTTAATGCGTTGGGGAGAGCGGGGTGTGTGGGGTTGGCTGTGCTGGCGTTCATGTTAGTGAACCCAGTAGTTGGGAATTCGGCAAGCGCACTGGAGGAGATTGATGAGGAGGGTGGTGATATGACTGCTCCATCCCCAGCAGATGACCCCGATGCGGTCATCATGCCAGCAGCTGCAACTAACTCGACAGTGGCAATCTCATTTTCTCCAACGTCGGCAAACGGAACCGTGACTCCGATTGACTCAAACGGTGCTAAAGCCAAAGTAGACGTCAAAGCTACAGTCCGAGTCCAAAACTCGGGTGGGTACTCGGTCTATGTTGGTAGTAATTCTTCACAACTGAAGAATGGTGCTAATGTGATTGAATCAGTCGGTTCGACAACAACATATGCTAATCTACCTGTAAACAGGTGGGGCTACTCATTCGCGTCTGGTACTACCGCAGCAGATAGCTATAAAGCAATGCCAGCTACTCTACGTGGAACAGCACTAGACTCAAACAACAATACTAACATCAAAGACGAAACCCGGAACTATACCCTTAGCTTCGCAGCTAACATCGGAGCAGATAAACCTGCCGGAACCTACACCAACCAAGTGACAATGAGTGTGGTGAGTAGTCCGCTGGAGGTGACTAATAAGTTTGGGATAGAAACGATGCAAGAGATGACGAGCGCGGTTTGTAGCCAGGCGGAGGCTGGGGCGAGCCAGCAACTCAGAGATACGCGTGATGGGAAAAGTTATTTGGCGACGAAGCTGGATGACGGGAAATGTTGGATGACACAGAATTTGGATTATAGTCTCTCTAACGGAAAGTTTCCTACAGGATATTATACTTGGAATGAGGCGAAAACAGTGTGTCCAAGTGGTTGGGGATTACCTACATCGAGCGAGTTTAGGAATCTTTTGTCGGCGTATTCGATCACGAGTAGTGAAAGTAGCATGACAAAGTTAATGGGATCACCGCTAAACTTCGTGAAGAACGGTTATGTAAAAAGCGGCACTACGGTTGCGACTGGAGTTGGGGAGCGGGGTGGGTATTGGTCGTCTACGATAGCGCCTTACACCATTGATGATGATTCGGTAATCGTATACCTTTTAAGTTTCAGCGGTACCGACAAAATCCAGAGTGACGCTATGAGTGAGGATTCATACGGTTATTCTGTTCGTTGTATAGCTAAATAGTTAGTTTTAGGCTTCGGGTTTGAGATTTCTAGATTGCTGGACTTCTGAGTTTGATATGTCGTCTAGTTTTCGGGTCTTCTCCGCCCTAGCCACCGCACCTACCAAGTAGTTTTATATGCAGAGTTTGGGCTTTATGCCTAGACTTTGGAGATAATATTGTCGATATAGCACATATCTATTCCTTTTTTTTACAATAAATTAGATATCGCGATATAGTCTTTTAAGGATAAGTTATTCCAACAAGTTGTTTCTAAATGAAAGTTAAGACAACTTATGACTTATTCAGAGTTTCTGTAGCATTACACAGAAACATATTAGAGAAGTCCTCCATACTTTTCTAACAATAACTACTTGGCGGGGCGGCGGCTGGGGCGGAGGTTTTGCCTCCCTGGCGGTAGAGAGCGGAATAGCGCCTCAGCTCGCGCGGGCGGAAGCCAGCCTGCTTCATGCCGACAAGAATCTGAAGCAGATCTATCTGCCAGGGCTCAAAAATACGTTGGTGCTTTGCGTTGCGGCGAACGTGCGGAACGAGGCCGCGGTTGCAAAAGTGGCGAATCGTGACGACAGGGACTTGAAGCATGTCAGCAGTTTCGCTGATGGTTTTAGTTTGAGGGTTATCCATAAGTTTATTATACTATGCACCTGACCTGTTTTTGAAAAAGTTTAGCCTGATGTTCGTTCTTTACCCCTGTTGGCGATGAAACCCGTGCTAAATTTTTTTCAAAAAGTTTAGCGTAAAGCAAATCCCAATTTCTCATGATTTTATTCCCTCCGGCTGGCGACGGCAAGGCGGTCGTTGTCACGATCGAAAGAGTCTTTCGGATTGGTGCCGAAGAGATGATGCATGAAGTCGTTGAAGGTGAGGAAACCGACGATTTTGCCGTAGCGGTCGGTGACGAGGAAGAAAAAAGCGTTGGTGCGGAGGAAGACGTCGAGGACGCGCTCGAGAGAATAATCATCGCGGACGAAATAGAGACCGGGGTCGAGAATATCGGCGACGCGGGCAGATTTTTTGATGTCGAGGTTGTTGAAGTGGGTGGTGTGGACACAGCCGATGAGTTCGCCTTTCACGTCTTTGACTGGGAAATGATCGAAGCCGGAGCGATAGAGACGGTCGAGGGTGAGTGGGCCGAGGACTTCGTCGGCGCTGACGTAGACGATTTTGGTGGCGGGGAGCATGATGCTGGAGGCTTTGATGTCGGGGAGATCAAGGAGGTTGGTCATCATTTTGCGTTCGCGCTGGGTGAAAATGCTGTGTGGAGCCTGGGCAAGGGTTTCGAAAATGTCAGCGCGGGTGCGAGGGGCGTCGTCAATAGAACCCATTGGGACGCTGGGGTGGCTTGTCGACGGGTTATTGAGATCTTGGGGTTTGGTAAAGTTGGGCGATTTGAGATGGTCGGGGGAGGTGGCTTCAGGGGTAGAAGTGCTTGCGGTCGTGGGGCGCATAGTGATAGAGCTCGTGGCTGTGGAGTTTCCTACGGGCGAACTTGCTTTTGGATGCGCGCGGTAGGGCTCGAGCTTCGGATCGATCCACTTTGTGAAACGGCGAAGGAATTTCTTCCAAGAACGGCGAGTGAGACTGGCAAATTTTTTCCAGTTGCGTTTCAGAAAGGCGCCGAAGGTTTTGAGGGCCCTCGCCAGAGATTGGAGGAGTTTTTGGCAAGCGGCGAGGAAGGTATCGAGGAAAGATTTATCTGGCGCAGAACTCCCCGGAGTTTGCGAGGGTTTTGGCAGCTGATTATCCGGTTCCATGGTATAATTATAGCATAATAACTTATCGAGCTTAAGTATACAGGAGGAAAATGGACAAGAAGACTTGGGTGATAATTGGGGTGCTGGTGGTGGCTTTTTTGGGGTTGGTCGGGGTGAGCATTGCACAGAATTCGGCGCAGCAGGTGGAAGTGGCGCAGGTGTTTGAGGCGAGCGAGGACAATGGCGGCTTCGGCGAGATGATTGAGGGTGATCCGAACGCACCGGTGAAAATTTATGAATATGGTGATTATCAGTGCGATGCGTGTGCGCCAATGAACCCGTATATTAACGAAATTGTCGAAGAGTATGATGGGAAGGTGGCGGTGGTGTTCCGAACGATGATTTTGTCTTATCACCAGAACGGCACGGCGGCGGCCTCGGCGGCGCTCGCGGCAGCGAAGCAAGGGTATTGGAAGGAGTATAAGGATTTGCTCTACACGAACCAGAACGACTGGTTTTATTCCGATGCGACGCAGCGACAGAAGCAGTTTGAGGATTATCTCAAGCAAGTGAGCGATGGTAAGGGGGATATGGAACAGTTCTTGGCAGACATGGGGAGTAGCGAAGTTTCGAAAAAGATTAGTTTCGATGCGGATTTGGCGCGGAAGCAGAAGGTCTCGTTCACGCCGTCGTTTTATGTCGAGGGCGAGTTTGTCGACCAGCGAGATAAAACTCGCGATGATTTCTTAAACGAGCTGAGAGCGAAAATTGACGAGAAGCTAGCCGAAAAGGGCGTCGAGAAGTAATTCTGGTTTTTGGGGGGTGCTAGGGTTTGGGGTTTTGAGACCAGCCGCTAACCTGTGAGGGTTGGCGGCTTTTCCATGTGCGCGGGTGACTGCGATGATTTTCGATACGGGGCGGCGGTTAAGCTTTGATTGGACTTTGCGCATCAAAAAAGCCCTGGGTTCATAACCAAGGGCTTTATGTAAGCGTATTAAACTTATTCCCCCTTGCTCGCGAAGGCCGTTCAGAGATATAATCTCATCGCGGCTGCTTTTGCGAACCTGAACTCTAGAACTTTGGCTCGATTTCGATGAACTCTTGCCAAGGTGCGGGCGGGAAGATTCTCTCGCGCCGGGAGTTCGGGCGTTTGGATTTACTACGCATTAATTCTCCTGTTTAAGTGCTGTGCGCCTCGGGATAGCAGCAAAAGGCTAATCGACCTAATCCTCCGGAACACCTTACTATGATATCAAACCTTATGATTAAAGGCAAGCATGAGCGGAATGAGCAGAACAGGAGTAAACATGGATATAGTCGTTTTCGAAGATTTTGATTAGGGCTAAACAGGTATCTCGAGCTCTTGAGTTAGGCGAGAATCAGCATAGTGCCAATAACAAGACAGGCGACGATAATGCGGTATTTACCAAAACTTTGGAGAGATTTAGGCTTTTTGAGGTAGGTGAGGAGGAAGCGAAGCGCAAGGATCCCGACGATGAAAGCGACAAGATTGCCGAGCAAAAGTGGACCGAGGTTGGCGGTGAAATAGGCACGTCCAGTCGAGGAGATAAATAGACGCAGGCAGACGGCGGCCATGATAGGAATGGAAGCGAGGAAAGAATATTCGGCGGAGGATTCGGAATCCATGCCGACGAGTCGACCGGCGATGATGGTGGAGCCGGAGCGGGAAACGCCAGGAATGAGGGCAAAAGTCTGGAGTAGGCCGATGATGAGGGCGCGGGCGGGAGTGAGTTCGTTTTCGTCTTTGAGGGTGGACATATGGGGGAGGTGGTCGATAGCGACCATGATGAGACCAACGATGCCCATGGCGGCGCAAACGGTATAGAGGGAGCTAAAGAAACTATTTTCCTCGATAAAACCAGAGAGGAGAAGTCCGATGAGGCCGGCCGGGATGCTGGTGATGAGGATATTGATGGCGAGGCGGTAGTTTTTTTCAACGAAAATATCTTTGATGATTTTCCAGATGCGCTTACGGAAATAAATCAGGAGCGCGAGTAGGGTGCCGAGATTGATGAATTCGAGGAAGAGGTGGAAGTTTTCTCCGGCGAAGCCGCAAAGTTGTAGGATGAGCTCGAGGTGACCGGAGCTAGAAACCGGGATAAACTCGGTCAGGCCCTGAACAAAACCTAAAAGAATTGACTGAAAAATATCCATAAGGTAATTATAGCATGCTTACTCGACGTTGCGGAAGAGAATTTCTTTGACGCGTTTGCTGATTGGGCGGACTTGTTCGACGTCAAGGAAATAGCCGGAAATGAGGTAGGCGAGAAGCGAAACGATAGTGATGAGGCAGAATTTCGGGAAAACGACGAAAATTGAGTCATCGGTCGCCATGAGCGGGAAGAATTTGGTCATGGAATAGGCGACGCAACCGGTGATGATGGTGGCGATAGTAATCCGGGTGAAGTTGCGCCAAAAACTTTTGCCAAGGAGATTGCGTTCGGAGCGGCGCTGGAGAATGCCGAGGAGCAGAACGATTTCGAGGACGGCGCCGATAGATTGCGCCCAGCCGAGTCCTTCTGGACCCATGCCCAGAACCGTGAAGAGGATGGCGAGGAGGACGGTGGCGCCAATGGCGATGACGGAGATGATGAAGGGGGTTTTGGTATCTTGTTTGGCATAGAAGCCGCGGGAGGCGATGTGAAAGACCGAGTGAGCGAAGATGGAAATAATGAGCGTAGCGAGGATGGAGGAGATGAGCTGATCGCCGCCGTTTTTTATGAAGCTGACGACGTAGCCACGAGCAAAGAAAGCTACGATAGCAATGGGCATCGAAATCCAGATGATGGTGCTAAGAGCGGTGCGGAAGGTTTGGCGGAACTTAGCTTCATCTCCGGCGCCAACTTCTTCGGTGAGCTGCGGGAAGAAAGCGGTTGAGATGGCGACGCCAATAAGATTGACCGGCATAGAGGAAAGGCTGGAAGCTTGTTGATAGGAGCGCAGTGCGCCGGCGCCCATGCGTGAGGAAAGGTTGGTAGTGACGAGCGTATTGACGTAGTCGATTCCCTGGTCAAGCGAGCGAGCGGGCAAGAGCTTGAGGACGGAGCGGAAGCCTTGGTTTTTCCAATGGAGTTTGAATTCGTAGTCAAAGCCGAGACCGAAAAGTCCGACGAGACTGACGAGGAGCTGGAGAATAGCGCCGAAGACCACGCCGAGCGCCACACCCATGATGCCGCCTTCGAAAAGTTGCCAGCCGAAAATATTAATGCCACCAGTAAACCAGACGATACCAATAAGAATACCAACGTTATAGAGAGCCGGGGCAAGGGCGTAGAAGACGAAGCGACCAAGAGCTTGCTGAATACTGGAGAGGATGGTAGAAATCGAGAAGAGGAAGGGGTTGATAGCGATGACGCGCATCATATTGATAGCGAGAATGGTGCCGGATTCGTCGAGCCCAGGGCCGACGATGTAGCGGACGAGCGGGTCAGCGAAAATCATGATAAGTATTGAAGCCACTGAAGTCATGAGCGCCATGAGGTTGAGAATGCTAGAGGAGAGCTCCCAGGCGGATTTTTTGTTGCCAGAGGCGAGGCGTTGGTTGAAGACTGGGATGAAACTGACTGCGAGCGCCCCAGAAGTGAGGATGAAGAACATAAAATCTGGAATAGTAAAAGCGGCGGTGTAGGCGTCGATGCCGGTCGGGTAAGTATCAAGATAGTAGGAGTTGAGGAGGCGATCGCGAAAAATCCCAAGCAAAGCAGAGACCAAGGTTGAGCTAGCCAGCACCACGGCAGCAAATTTGACCGAAAGCTTGCGATTGGCGAGAGCGACTACTGAACTGAAGCGGAATTGTCCGCGACGTTTGCTTTTCGGAGCGTGGGGGTCAGCTGGCGGGACTTCGATGTCTGGCGCCTTGTCGGCGTTTTGCGCAGCGGAGCCAGCGTCAACAGTATTGTCAGCATGAGTTTTTTCCTCATGAGGCATGGCTAAATCTCGGTCGCTCCACCAAAGTATTCACGTAAAGCTTCGGGAAGTTCTAACTTGCCGTCTTTTCTAGCATAGTTTTCGAGGACAACAACCATGGTGCGGGCGAGAGAAATGGCTGTACCATTTAAAGTATGGAGAACTTCGACTTTGCCATCGTTCCGACGCACCCGAATATTGAGGCTGCGAGCTTGGAAGTCGGTGCAGTTGGAACAGCTGGTGAGCTCGCGATACTTCTGGTCGACTGGAGACCAGTATTCGATGTCATATTTTTTCGCGGCAGGAGCGCCAAGATCGCCAGCGGCGATGTTGATTACGCGATACGGGATGCCTAGCTCTTGCCAGATTTCTTCTTCGATGGCGCGAATTTTCTCGTGCATTTCTTGAGATTTTTCCGGCAAACAGAAGACATACATTTCGAGCTTATTGAACTGGTGGACTCGGAAAAGGCCACGGGTGTGTTTGCCGTAGGTGCCAGCTTCTTTGCGGAAACAAGCGCTGTAGCCTGCGTAGCAAAGTGGCAGGTCTTTTTCGTCAATAATTTCGTCCATGTGGTAGCCGGTGAGGGGCATTTCGGCAGTGGCGATCATGGCCAGATCTTCACCTTCGATATAATATTCGTCGCTCTGCTCGCTACTACGAGGATTAAAGCCGCAACCTTCGAGAATTTTACTGGAAACCATGTCAGGAACGGTCATAAAGTTAAACCCGTGTTCGGTGACTTTCTTCAGTCCGAATTGGAGCAGGGCGTTTTCGAGCAGGGCAAGTCCATTTTTTAGATAATAGAACTTGGCGCCAGCGACTTTGGCTCCACGCTCAAAGTCAACCCAGTCCCGAGAAAGCGCATAGTCGAGATGGTCAACACCGTCAGTGCGATGCTCGCCCCAGCTCGCAACCTCGACGCTGCATTCTTCGCCACCAAGCGGCACATCATTAAAGATAATATTCGGGACCTTTTTAAGTCCGTCGGCAAGCTCAGTTTCAATTTCAGCAAGCTGCGGTTCAAGTTCGGCGAGCTGCTCCTTGACTTCTTTAGCCCGGTCAATTAGATCCGCATCCGGCTTACCGCCCTTCATTTGACTAGACAATTCATTACGGCGTTTGCGCAATTCCTCGACGGTCTGGAGGGATGATTTGCGCTTATCGTCCAGCTCAAGGAGGGCAGGGATGTCGACCTGATATCCTTTTTCACGAGCGGACTTCTCAACTAAAGCTTGATTTTTCCGAATGAAATTAATGTCTAACATACATTCATTATAGCATAGGTCTTCGACTT
>CANAUU010000020.1 GCA_947364965.1 uncultured Candidatus Saccharibacteria bacterium
TTCCGAAGAAGAGCTCGTCACAAACAACCTCAGCAGCATCGCCAACCTCCTCCGCGAACACGGCAACACTGAATTCCGCTTCAGCCTCTTCTACAACGAATCTCTCGATACTGTCCTCTCCACCCGCGATTTCATCCTCATCGCCGCCGCCGGCACCATCACCCTCAACGACTGGCTCCCCCATGGTTCCACCTACTCCAGCATCATCAACGGCGAGCAGGGAGCCTACAAGTTCGAAATCGACCACGACCTTTCCGCCCTCGTCGACCTCGGTGCTGACCCCTCACTCTACTCCAGCCAGACTCGCGACGCTATCAAATCCCGTCGCCACATCACCACTCTCTTCTCCGGCATCCCCACCTCTGACGCCCTCCGCACTCAGCTCCTCGAAGCCTTCACCGAGCCCTAACCACTAAGCCAATAGGGGGCTCAAGGCAGACCTATCCCCCATACCAAGGCATTGAACAACCCAAAGCCTCAAAAAATCCAATAGTAAACCACGCAATCACAAACCCTAAAGCCAGTCCAAATACTGCACCAAACACTCGCAGTTTTCTACTCGATTTTTCCTCAACAAAGCCAACAATCCCCGAAATAACCGCAACAACATCTATAGCCACCAAAGCATAAAAAGGCAACGCCTTGAAAGAAAGCAAATCATACCCCGCGCCGACCGATGAACCAGCATAAGCCCTCATCAATGCCATCACTGTCAAAGAAGTTAAAACTGTCGCAACCACCAGGGTCATCCTACCGCCATAAAAAATGCCAGTCACACACGCCTTAAAACTCACGCCTGCCCGTTGTTTGCCACGATTTAACCAACCAACCTTCCATCCGAGCAAATTAATTATAACTATGCACAGTGTCGCTAATGTCGCTCCCACCACAGCTGCAACCAACATATAAGATAAGTATTCCATACCCCAATTATAATATATAATATATCTATGACCAAATCTCGCGCCACCTACCGCTCCCGCCGCATCGCCGCCATTGCTGCGCTTGTCGCTGCTGGTCTTGGGCTCATTATCGCCAACCCTAACAGCTACGAACCGACTTTCGACGAACCCGTGAGCGCCATCACCAACAACGCCAACAATACCAACGTTCAAAACTCCAGCAATCAAGCCCACAACCCCGCCAATACTTCACAAACCTCTAACGACCTAACTGACACACCCCTCGCCACCGAAATCCTCGCCCGCCTCGACATCAAAGGTCGTGCTCCAAAAACCGGCTATTCTCGCGACCAATTCTATTCCGACTGGCCAAAAATAGGCGGCTGTAGCCTGCGCCAAATCATCCTAAAGCGCGAACTAGGCGATACTGCCACCCTTGCCGAAGACAACTGCGCCGTCATCAGCGGCTCCTTCACCGAGCCATACACCGGCCAATCCCTCACTTTCACCGAGAAGTCTCAAATCAGCAAAGGTCTCCAAATCGACCACGTCGTCGCCCTCTCCGACGCCTGGCAAAAAGGGGCCCAGCAGCTCACGCCCGACCAACGTTTCAACCTTGCCACCGACCCGCTCAATCTCCTCGCCGTCGACAGTTCCGCCAACCAACAAAAATCCGACGGCGACGCCGCCACCTGGCTCCCCGCCAACAAGCCCTTCCGCTGTCAATACGTCGCTCGCCAAGTCTCCGTCAAATTCAAATACAGCCTCTGGGCCACCCAAGCCGAACACGACGCTATCGCCAAAATCCTCACCGCCTGCCCTTCCGAACCCGCCGTTGGCGTTGAATTATAAAGTCGCAATAACTATCATCACCCTAAACAAACACAAAAGCCCTTACACATTTGCCGATAAACGCCTATTCGATCTTCTTCGACACACCCTCCAGCTTACTGATAAGTTCTTCATAGAATTCGTTACTAATTAATGATGCATCTAATCGGCGTATGCCAGCAATCATTCACCAAACATATTGTATACTTCGCTCGCTGCTTTTGCCTCTTGATATGCCGTAAGAGCATCAGCAGCAACTCCAGCCGGATTCTCAACTCTTGTAATATACCCGAGCACGGCAACTGTTTCATAAAGCAATCGCGCCGTAGCCGCAATTTGCCAAATGAACACCTCCTTGCTATCATATTGAGTAATAGACCATGCAACGTTTGTCCGCACTGTATACCACATCTTCTCTAGAACTCTGTGCAAATATATATCATCCACATTCGGAAAAGCCTCGTCAATCAATGCGTTATCTATATCATCAATAATCGAAATTAACTCTTCCATCATGTTTCCTCTCACTAACTTAGACTAGTCAATCATCTTGTAATGCCATACAACATCAAACAAAAATATCTTCTGCAAGTATACTACAAAAGATATTTTCTATAAAGTCAAACCTGGCGGACTGTAGTACACGAAGTCAGAACTGCTATAGAGGAAGATTTACTGAATGGCAAAACTACACATTTTGCTTATGACAGGAGTTTGATTGGTAAAATAAAAGAGTGCAGAGTAAGAAACATTATATTTTTGTTATCTCCTGTTAGCCAGAGTTTTTAATAAATTTTCTATATGAGAAACTTTAATGCGAGTATTATCTGGCTCGACTGTAGTAGCTGGTCGATCATCTATTATTTCTGCATCTTGATACAATAGAGATACAAAGATTTCAACATTGTATCTCTTCTCTAAGTCGTTTAATTTTTTAATCTTTCGAAATTCGTCCTGCTTTACTCCAGTATTCATAAGGTATATCCAACTATGTTGCGGACCTATAATGTACAGCCTGGTTTTATATTTGATTTGTATGCCTCTGGCTGAAAAAGCTGTACGAGTAGCAATCGCAAAGACTTGAGAAAATTCTTCACTCGTAAGATGTAACTCATCATCAGGGACTAGCTGATTATATGACGAATCCGGATCCAAACAAATTGAATTGTTCCATAGAGTATATGTATTTTCACTTGGGTAAATTGGTGGAAGTTTAAGCGATGAAATGCTAAAGTCATCAACATCTTTCCATATGCGATCTTGATCTAAAGGATTTAGCCAACTTCCAATAAGTGATATTTCTTGAACAAGATGGTATGACTCGATGAAATCAAATTTGTCTGGTTTTACGATTGCCGAGATAGTTAATTTATTTGGCTCTGTAATTGTATCTAGGGATGTCCAAACATCGACAGTCGGTAATCTTCCATTGGATAGATACATTGATCGAACTAAATTTTCAGGCATTACTTGACTACTGGTGCCTATACGCTGAAAATAACGTCCTATAGTTTTGTCCTTGCCCTTTTTACCTTCAACTACATCCCAAGATCCAACTCTATGTGGAGCAAAAATGCTCTTAGGGACAAAAATTAACAATGCAATGTTACCATCTTTATCAGTGATATCTTTAAAACAAATTCCGGTTGGTGCTGGATCAGTTAATGTTAGTTTGAAAGAATCTAGTAAATTCGCTAAGTTTTTATCGGAATGATTTTCAATTTTGAGCTTTTGATTAGTTTTGTCTATATCGCCACCCCATAAAATTAGACCATCATTTGTGTTTAAGAATGCGCATACTTCTTTTGCCAATATGGCTTTAGTTTTACCTATATTGTCACTATTGAAGCTATCATTCTGTAGTGATTTAAGCTCAAGTATTGAAGATTCTCCATCATCTGTACTGATACTATAGGGCTGGAGATCATCGATAGTATTAATTTGGTCAAATTTTTCTTCTAAAGAATTCATATTTAAATATATTATAGCGTAGAATCGCAAGTAGTGCAAAAACTAATCCCCCTACCCCAATATCGGAACGACCGCCCTAAGTCCCCACGCCTTTTCTCCGTGCTAAAAGATTTAGCTTTTGCTAAATCTGTTTTTTGGTAAGCAAAGGGTTTTACTTTTTGGTGAACTTAGGCTATGCGTTTGGTGCTGTACTTTGTGATGGAGTAGTTGGCGTTGTGTCATTTTCCCACGTTTTCTTGAACATTTACGGTTCCTAACTAGGAAAACCTCTTTGCGATTTTTTCTTATATATGTGTGAGATGATATTTTTCTGGTATAATAAAAGTATTAATAACAGGAGGTAAAAGCAATGCCAGTGAAGATAGTTTCACTATTTTCCGGTGCGGGAGGCTTAGACCTCGGATTTGAGAAAGCTGGTTTTTCCACGATTTGGGCAAACGAGTTTGATAAAAAAATCTGGGCAACTTTTGAGCACAATTTTCCGCACGCAAAACTCGACCATAGAAGTATCACAGACGTATCCGTGGAAGAAATTCCAGATTGTGACGGAATGATTGGCGGTCCACCGTGTCAAAGTTGGAGTGAAGCCGGAGCGGGTCGTGGGATTAAGGATAAAAGAGGGCAACTTTTTTATGATTATATTAGGATTATCAAAACTAAACAGCCCAAGTTCTTTCTTGTCGAGAATGTGTCTGGCATTTTGAGCGCAAGACACCGAGAGGCGTTTACCGGTTTTCTGAAGGCCTTTGAAGATTGTGGATACACAATAAACTGGAAATTAGTTAATGCTAACGACTATGACGTACCGGAAGATAGGGAGCGCGTAATAATTATTGGTTATCGTAATGATTTGAGCAAGAAATTTGAATTTCCAAAACCATTAGAACATAAGCCGACTCTACGTGAAGCTATTGGTGATTTGCCCGAAGCTTTGCCTGCTTTGGCGACAAACAAAACGAATGGAGAGACTACGCCGCTGAATAATGAGTATTTGACTGGTGGCTTCTCTTCAATTTATATGTCGCGTAATCGCGTGCGCGGTTGGGATGAGCCCTCATTTACAATTCAAGCGGGAGGAAGGCAAGCCCCAATTCATCCAAAAGCTCCTCGCATGGTTAAACTTGAGCCAAATAAGCAAATTTTTGCCCCAGGGCATGAAGGTGAGTATCGACGTTTAAGCGTACGAGAGTGCGCCCGCATCCAAACTTTCCCTGATGATTTTAAGTTTATTTATACGGATGTAGCTGATGGTTACAAGATGATTGGTAATGCCGTTCCAGTAAATTTAGCAAAGACTATTGCCTTAAAGATAAAGGAGGACCTTTTCGATGAATAACGCTAATAACAACACATATGGCAGAGCTTATGAATACGCTTGTCTTATCCAGTTAAAAGAAATTGTGACTCAGATGCACCCTACTGAGATTATTAAAGATAGTCACTTTTTAGCAACAGAAAGATCTTGGTCTGAAATCGATGACGGCTTGCGTAATAAATTAGCAAAAAGCGGTAGAGCTGCAGCAGAAACCATTTTAACATTAGAAAAGCTAATTATTGCTGATGGAGACGACCCTACTATTTTGTCTATCCAGCCTGATAAAGCCGGTGGCGAAGGTGATGTTCGAGATATTTTAATCCGAAGGAAAGACAAGAGTTGGGAGGTTGGATTAAGTATTAAGCATAATAATTTTGCCGTAAAACATAGCCGCCTTGCCAAGACGCTTGACTTTGGTGATAAATGGTTGGGCATTAGATGTTCAGATGTCTATTGGGAGGAAGTTAAGCCGATTTTTAATTATCTTGATGTTGAACATAGAAAGAAAACTGAGTGGAAAAACTTACCAAATAAAGAATTCGACGTCTACGTTCCGCTGCTAAAGGCTTTTCTTGCTGAGCTAGAGCGAGCCTATGACACCGACCAAACAATACCGCAAAGGTTAGTAGAGTATTTACTAGGCAAATACGATTTTTATAAGGTTATTAGTCTTGATAGTGAAAGGCTGACAAGAATCCAACCTGTAAACTTACACAGCACACTCAATAAACCAGATGGAGCAAATAAGCCAACGTTAGTCATTCCGGTATCTACTCTACCTACTCGAATTATTGCAGCAGGGATGCGCCCCGGCAGTACGAATACTGCTGAACTATTCTTAGACAAGGGGTGGCAATTTAGTTTTAGAATTCATAATGCTTCGACTATTGTGGAGTCCAGCCTAAAGTTTGACATAAAATTTGAGGGGCTTCCAATTACTATCATTTCTATTAATGCCCCATGGGAGGAATAATAAAAGATGAAAAAGCTTAAAAATTTTCTAAAACGACATCAGACCGTCGCAGCTATCTTGGTCGCAGTGCTAAGCAGTCTTGTTTGGGCAATTCTCCAAACACTACTAAATAGAGTCAACTTTTTTGATGCTATTTTAGACTTACCCGTGAAATTATTAAGTTTCGTTTGGAGTTTCTTGCTTCTTGATATTCCAGTGTGGGCTATTATTATAGGCGTAGGGGTTATAACATCTGGGTTTTGCTTATATGTTCGGGCTTTTTCAACATCTGAGCAAGAGGGCTTAATTAAGGACTACACTAGTGACTCCTACAAGGGGCAAAAATACAAATGGAATTGGAATAAAAACCAGATGCATGATTTAAGACCCATTTGCAACGATTGTAGTGGTGAGTTAATTCCTGACAACTTAACCGGATATAGTGCTTGGCTTTTATGCCCAAATTGCGATAAACGATACAAAATGACAGATGAAACTGCGTTAGCGCATGCAGAAACATATTTTACCAATAGAGCCAATAGAAAATCAGAAGAGCTCAAGCAAGCCAAAAGCTAAGCTCAACCATATGCCCAACATCAACTATGGACAAAACTTTACTTTACTCTTCTATCACAAAAGAAGAGAATGAGGCTAATAAATTTGCATCTCTGTTGCAATCTCTAATTTTAAACCGTTCGAGAATTGACCGTTCCGTTTCAGGACTCCAATAAATTTTCAATCTCTTCCTAGCACGCGTAATAGCCGTGTAAAAAATACTGTGCGTAATTCTTTCCTCAACCTCATTCGTAATTATAATTTTCACAGAGTCATACTCCAAGCCTTGTGCTTTATGAATAGAAATCGCATACGAAACCTGAAAAGGAACAATGGATGAGTCATTACCTACATCATCTTCGTCGGTGCTTCGATATTTGTCCACACTAACCGAGATGACTGGCTTACCTGCTGCCGATCTTCCAACAATAAAAGAATCATACGCTAAAGCATCGTTTTCATTAATTAACTCTTCCATCTCGATGTTAAACCAAACTCGTTGATCCTCCATGCGAATGTCCACAATTCTCCCTCTTTAATTATTTTCAAATATGTTAAAAACACGACTCGACTCATTAAATAAAACTGGATCTCCCACTTTATATGTATTAACTCCCCAAACAACACTTCTATTCGGATTGCTATTTTGCAAAAAACGATTAACATTATTAATACCGTACAGCCCATCGTAATTTAAGCAAAGAATAATTTCATCGTCTTCACTACGTTCAAACACAGACTCGTCTAACCTCGCAACGCAGCCATTCTTTACTAACGGCTCTAAAATAGCATCGTCAAGTTTGCGCACGCGATCCCAAATAGTCAACAGGTTAGCATCGGTTGCACGATATGGATGGGTTAATTCAAATACGGCTGCTTTTGGGATAAACTTTCGAGCAATACTAAACCAGTTACCAAAACGAATTGACTCTATCTGATACGCGTCACCAACAAGAACAAGAAGTTCAAAGTTTGTTTTTTCTAGTACTCGTTGCATATCGTAATTGCTGACAGTGCTACATTCATCAATAAAAAGACTATCACAATCAACTTTGTCGTCCCACCTTGAAAGGAAACTAGTAATTGTACTATACTCACTATTGCTAGCAGAAACTTTCCTTCGCATATTATCCACGGCCGAATGCGTATCAGCTAGAAAAATCTTACTTTTAGCCTCCAAAAAATCTGCCAGATGCTTAATCAGTGTAGATTTACCCGTACCAGCAGAGCCATAAATCAACGCAACATGGGAGTTCGCGAACATCTCCAGCAAAATCCCCCTTTTAAGACCGTCGTCAATTACGCATGAACCTCCCGAAAGCCACAAACTAGCAGAAACTGCCCACCGAACAGCACCCGACGAAGCCAGTTCCTGTAATTCCTCGATAATTTTAGTGCTATCATCGACGTAGCTCTTAATATAAAGATGTTCTTTGTATTCTTCAATCCTACGCTCAATATGCTTATGATACAACGCTGCATTATACTTACCGACCAAGGCGTCAATGTCGCCAAAGCCCTCAACTTCAGACTTAGGAGTAAACAAGCAACCTTCTACTTCGGTATTATTCTTAACATACCTAGCAAGTAGCTCGTGCTCATGACTAGAAGACGAAATAGAGTTGAATAAGTCAAATATTTTTGGATTATGTCGTAAAAGGGAAGAGCAATATGGCATACAATCAAAGGGAATACACCCATAGCTCAGATAAAGATTAGACAGCAAGGCACACGGTTCGCCTCTATATTGGTCTTTGATAACTTGATTATTCATCTTATAAAGCAGATACTTCAATACATTTGCCCCAGGCTGATCCGTCATTACTATTTCTCGACATCGGTCAAGTATTTCGTAAATCCTAGACGATCGAGCATTAGAAATAACCTGCATTTTTACGGAATCATAATAAGCCTGATCACTGCCTACAAGTTCACTTAATGACATCTTAGTATCTACTAGAAATCTCATCAGTTCCTTATATTCATACGAGTTCGTGTTGCATTTCAGTTTGAAATCAAGAATTCTAGAAAAATTTTCCCACTCACAAGGTCTAATAGAAACTTCATAATTATCGATCACGAGAATTGCCATATCTCTATTGAGCACATGAATCACGTCGTCATGCATCCATAGCTTAACGGCATAGTTATCAACGATTTCATGCTGAGTAAAAGCAATAACCCTATCAAACTTGCTTGCATTGGCATTTGCTATGGTAAACGTAACTTCATAATAGACTCTTTGATGAACAAAAAATGGCTTCACTTTCTGCACATAATATCGATCAACGTAAACAACAGAAGAACTAAACACACTCGGGGATCTAATACTTTCAGCAATCGCTTCATAATAGCCGAAAAGTTCGTTGTCTGTGTACAAAGGAAATTCACTTACATTTTCCAATACGTCCATATTAAAGGTTTGCTTTAAATATGTTTTAAGCCGCAATAAATACTCGTAATACTTCAACATAAGACGCTCCGACCCGTCCCCGTCAATAGTATAATGTGAAACAGATTTCTGGAGCATTTCATGGAATTTGTAAAGGAAACGAAGATCACCTCTACTCCGCAAATCTTTTAGAGCAGCCTTACGCAAAGGATAGTCATTAGGGTCAACATCTTGACTTCCAGAGTATATCTTAATCGCTATATACTCTACAAAATTGCGAAGCTGCCCAAGAAGGTTCTGGCTAAGTAGCCCCCTACTAGTGGGCCCTAACTCAGAAATATTACCGCATATTACATCACTCGTATCAAGAATAGATCTATCAATCCTCAGCATCGTCCCTTATCGCTCCAGCTATATGTAAACGTAAAACAAAAAGACACTCCCATCACAAGAGATACTCCAAAGTCAAACCTGGTGGAGTATATGAGACTCGAACTCATGACCTCTTCAATGCCATTGAAGCGCTCTAGCCAACTGAGCTAATACCCCATAACCCCATTATAGCACCTAATCCCGCTTCTGACCAGCCCTATTTTCATTTTTCTCCCCACTTATGCTATAATATTCTCATGACCAAGTCATCAGAAGTAGCAGCTCCACGAAGGACCAAACCATCAGGGGCGGAAGTTTCGCAAAAATCTAAACCACCCAAAACGGAAACCTCGCAGAAAACCAACTCCCCAGCAGCCAAATCCACCAAATCTCTCAAGCCCAGACGCCCTTTCGCTGAGGGCCTCTGCTTCAAAAAACTCTTCTTCATCTTCCTCATCGGCTCCATTTTCGGCACTATCTACGAAGACCTCCTTATCTTCGCCCGCACCTACCTCGAAACCGGCACCGGCATCTGGATGACCCACCGCGGCGTCATCTGGGGACCATTCAACGTCATCTATGGTTTCGGCGCCGCCCTCATGTGTTGGGCGCTCCTCCGCAAGAAACTCGAAAACTGGCAAATTTTCGTCTATTCCGCCTTCATCGGTGGCGCCGTCGAATACGGCCTCAGCTTTCTCCAAGAAACCTTCACCGGCACCACCTCCTGGGACTACTCTGGACAACTCGGCAGCATCGCTGGTCGCACCACCCTCCCCATCATGGCTTTCTGGGGCTTTCTCGGCCTCATTCTCGTCAAAGTTATCTACCCCTTCTGCTCTGCCCTCATCGAAAAAATCCCCCTCGAAGTCGGCGAACGCCTCTTTGTTGTCCTCCTGATTTTCATGATTTTCAATATGCTCGTGTCTTGGACCGCCATCATTCGTCAAAACCTCCGTCACCACGGCGTTAAACCCTTCACTCCTATCGGCTAATTTCTCGACCATAAATTCAACGACGATTACCTAAAACAATACTTCCCAAACATGGTTCGCACTAATGGCAAATAACTCCGCAAAACATTAAACACCAGCGCAAAAGGGCATCACATGACAATATTTATCGGTTTCATCCTCGTTCTCCTCGGAGTAGTTTGGTTCCTTTCGACCGGTCTTTTCATGGGTCGCCAAAAACTCCAGCTCATACCTCGTAGAAATCCCGAGCACATTGCTATTCTTATCCCTGCCCGCGACGAAAGCCGCGTCATCGCCGGTCTCCTCGAAAGCCTCGAAGCTCAAACCCACCCCATTCGTATGTCAGATGTCTTCGTCATTGTCGAATCTGAAAAAGATCCCACCGTCAAAATCTGTCGTGAACACGGTGCTTCCGTTATCATTCGCACCCGCCCAGAGCGCCAACGCAAAGGCTACGCCCTCGACGAAGCCATAAAACAAATTTTCGCCAAATCTAATAAGCGCCAAACCTCCGCCCAATCCCCGCTCTACGACGCCTATTTTATCTTCGACGCCGACAACCGCCTTGCGCCCAATTATTTCGAAAAAATCTTCGACTCCTACCGCGCCGGCTACCAACTCGCCACCGGTTATCGCCACAGCAAAAACGCCAACGCCAACGTCATCGCTGCCGTCTCCAGTCTCACCTTTTCCATGATTAACACTATCGGCAACAAAAAACGCACCCGCCGCGGCGGCAATATTATTTTCTCCGGCACCGGCTTTTATATCGACGGCAACGTCGTCGAAGAATGGGGCGGCTGGCCTTTCCACAGCCTGACCGAGGATTACGAACTCTCCCTCTACGCCACCCTCCACGGCTTCACCACCTTCTACAACGAATCCGCTGTCTTTTACGACGAACAGCCCACCAAATTCTCCCAAACCGTCGCCCAACGCACTCGCTGGATTAAGGGCTACTTCTCCTCCCGTCGCAAATACATCCCCCTCATGCGCCGCGCCCTCAAATCACGCTATTCTAACCGCTACCGCAGCGCCGCCGCCAGTCGTCAAGCGAATGCATCTGCCAATCACCAAACCAACTCCATCAACCTCCAGCCCGCAAACGACAACCGCGGCAGCCTCCGCCGCGAAGCCATCGGCGTCAAGCCTGTTATTCTCATCCTCGTCGGTGTCGTCATCATGCTCCTCGGCGGTCTCATCGAACTCTGCGTCCGTGGCGAGTTCCTCGCTGCCTTCCTCGCTGTACTCGCCACCCTCGCGCTCGTCTATTCCGTCCTCATGTTTATCACCATCGAACTTATCAAACGCGAAAAATTCTCCCTCACCCCCGAAATCCGCCGTCGTGCCGTCCTCTTTAACCCTATCTATCTCATCACTTACGTTTGGTGCGCCCTAAAAGCCCTCTTCATCAAAAACGTCAAATGGTCTCGCATCGACCACAAAGGCTAAACCTATCGACTATAAAAATCTAAACCGAAAAAATATCGCTCAGCAACAATTCCGCACCAGCAGTATTCACGAAGAAATTACCCGGATTAGCCTCCAAAGCCTCCACCACATCACTCCTCTGATGCGCAATTTTCGGCTGCTTACTTTCAAACAACGTATTAGCATATAATCCATCGAGCAGAACTCCATAGTGAATATGCTCGTCGCTTTCGGCAAACTTGATAAAATAGGCAAACTCTACAGCCTGCTTATTCTGCCCGCCACCGCTACCTTTCATCATCTTCAACTCAAAAATATAATATTGCCCGCGATGCTTAAAAACTACGTCCGGCATTTTACCCTGTTCAATAGCCCTAGATTCCATCTTGAGTCCAAGCTCACTCAACAAACGCACAAAATACTTCCTACCAGTTTTATCTGGGAGAAAATAATAATCGTCATCGCTCAAAACCTGTTCTACATCGCATAACTCGTGCAGCGAATATGGCGCCAACAAATTAACAAACTTATCTATCGAAGTCTTAGAGTTCCGCTTGTGTGAATAACTATCGCACACGACCTGCAAAGAAATGTCAGAATAACCATAGCCTTTATACATATCATGCCGCTCCTGACAATACCTAATGAGCATCTCATACAAGAACTCGGGTTTCTCCTCATCCGCTAGCTCTTTATAAGTCGTATAACTAGAGTTTTGAACCATAAAAAACTGGCAGAACGGAGAAAAATTGATATTTTTAGTAGTATCCAGAATCCGCCTGACTTCATTAACAATCGCGACCAATTCCTCGTCACCCATGCCTTTCCCCATAGACACCACCACCTGGAATGCGGTAATGAGGTCAATCAGCCGTTTATTCCTCTCGATCAACTTATTTTGCTCCCCCGCGCAAGACGGAATCACCTGCATATTCTTCGCATAAAACGGGTCGAACAATGGCTCGGGGTGCTCTTTAGAATATTCAAAGTAGCGTTTGTTGTCTAACATCAAGAATCCTTTCTACCATACTATCACTAGTATCAGAGAATGCAACCTCAAGCGGTGAAGAAGGTTCATACATAGCAGTATAGGCGCGTTCAATTATAGCCCGACACGTCATAAAGTCTAGACGCCGCCTACGTCGCCCATTTTTCATATTGCCCTTAAACGGGCTTAGGATAATATCGCTCGTCTCTCGTCGCAGTTCTAGCAACAGGGAATTACATCGCCCAACAAACCTCACCCGGTCAGATTCTGGAACATCCAAATCAACCAAAGTTAGTAGCCTCGACGAAACCTTAATCCTGTGCTCCCAATCGTAATCAATATTTTCCTTCATATCAAATCTAATCATATTATTAGGATTAGTAGTGTCTACACACCTCACAGCCAGCCAGCCAGCGGGATCATTAAACGTCATCTCGACCGAGCCTTTAGGCCTAATCCTCAGTCGCTCAATCGTCCCTAGAGAATTAACGAACTCATCATTTTTATAAACTTTAACTTCCGACAAAGACTTTTTCCGCCCGTCAAAGCACGCGACAACGACAGGATTCTCCGTATCATCAAACGGATTATCTTCAAGTATCGTAATATTATGTAGCAGCTTCTTTTGCCGATACCTTG
>CANAUU010000021.1 GCA_947364965.1 uncultured Candidatus Saccharibacteria bacterium
TGATGATATTGGACGGGAAAAGTTTAATCTTCGTGTTGAGTTCCTTCGCGCCAGCGTTGTAGAAACGACGAGCGGCCTGAATTTTGTCTTCAACGTCTTGGAGCTGGAGCTGGAGCTGCTGGAAATTAGTGTTGGCTTTGAGCTCCGGGTAGGCCTCGGCGATGGCAAAAATCTTGGAAAGGGCACCTTCAAGAGAACGTTCAGCTTCGGCGGTTCCCTTCACGGTGTTCGCGCTCATGACAGCGGAGCGAGCCTTCGCAACATCTTCAAAAGCGGCTTTTTCGTGAGTAGCGTAGCCTTTGACAGTCTCAACGAGGTTCGGGATGAGGTCAGCGCGGTACTTCAGCTGGACTGTGATATCGGACCAGGCTTCGTTGACACGCTCGTTAAGTTTGACGAGGCTGTTGTAAGTTCCCCAGACCACTGCGACCAAGAGGACGACAATGACGAGGATAATGATTAGAGCAATTAGCATAAATCTCCTTAGGTTATATGTATATTATAGGACTCTCTGGAGGGTTTGTCTAGTGATTAGTAAGAGCCTGGAAGGCGTATTCGAGAATACCGAAACCGGCAAGGAGACAGAGGACGATGACGTAGATGATGAGCCAGCAGAACTGAGATCGGGCGAAGTTTTTCAGGTTGTGGTTGTTGGCCATGAAAGCGAGGCAGATACAGATAATCCAGCCGATGACCGGGATGGCGAAGACAAAAGTATAGGCGAAATAGCCCCACATGGAAATCGGAGTGTAGCTATCGGGGATGGCGACCTCGATGGCACGTGGAGCCGCGGCGACGCGAGCGCTGGCGGTTTTGGGCTTGGTGGTTTTCGCAGTTTTAGTGGTTGATTTAGTTGGCATTTTGATTTCCTTTGATAAAAGTTGTTGGAATAAGTATAAGCGTTTTGAAGAGATTTGTCAATTATTTAATACTTTTCTGAGGGAAAATGCTTGCGTAATAAATTTTTGTGCTACAATAGAGGTATCAAAAGAGAGGTAATGTATGGCAGAGAATGCTAAAAAGAGCGTGGCTGAAAATGCTGACGCTAAAAAGGGCCGGGCAAGCAAAGAAGTTGAAGAGAAAATTGTGGAGGCGGAAGTCGTGACGGAAGCTTCTGGAACGAAAGAAATGACAAAGACCGTTGATGAGGAAGTTCCAGCGGAAAAGGAAGCTGAGGAAAAGACTGACGATTTGAAGGTTTCTAATGATCTAGACGCCGTTAACGAAGCCGGGGACGAGAAGCCCCGCAAAGCAACCAAATCAAAGAAAACTGCTACAAAAGCGAAAGCGGCAGCGCGAAAAACCGAGACCGTAAAGGCGGATGATGTAATGCGCGAAGAGATGTCGGCGGAAGAGTTTCAGGCAGGGGTTCGGGAGCAGATTGAGAACTGCAAAAACGAGCTGAAAGTGTCGCTGGAACGGAGCATTAAACAAGAGTTTTCGGCGATCGTGAAGAAGCAACTCAGAGCAGCAAATCGACGGCGACGTATTGGGGTGGTGGTGCGAGATTTGATTATTTTGCTACTAGCGGCGACGGTGGGATACTTCGGCTGGTGCTTGTATGATGTGCGCTATTTTGACTGGATGGGGACGCGCGATAGTATTCAACAAGAGAACCAGAATAAGCCAGAAATTGATGAGCCGGAAGAGGTCGTGAAAGACACGCGCTGGTATATTAATAATTACGGCTATCTGTTTGAAGATTTACAGCTAGGGTTGAATGCGGATAGCGTGGAGGCTTATTATCTCTATAGCGATGATCATAAGGTGAGCGAAATTAAACCGGCGTATTTGCTAGGGATGGCCTATAACAAGGTGATGCCGGAGTCGGCAGGCTCGACTAGCAGCGAGACAGAAATGGTTTCGACAGTAGTAGCAGCAGACCTCAGGACGGCGTTTGAGGGGATGTTTGGAACGACGGAATATTTCGAGAAGGCCAGCTTCATGCACGGCTGCAAAAAGTTTACCTATGCGCGCGAAACTGATAGCTTTGTGACAGAGAATGCTGATTGCGAGGTGGAGAGCGAGCGCGAGATTGTCGAAGTGATTGATGAGATGTATGAAGAAGGCAGTGCGCTCTATGTTTTGACGACGGCAGCGATTTATGACGAGACCGAGGCGAGCTTCTATAGTTTTGATAACTTATTCAAGGCAAAAGTCACGAACGCGAAGAAGGAGGATCTGACGAAAAATCGCGCCAATTTGAACCGCTATCAGTACCAGTTTAAGAAGACTGGCGAGAAGTATCACTTTAGCGGGGTGGTGAAATTGCAGTAGCATTGAATTGAATGCTTTGCGCGAGGTTCGGGTTTGTTTTGAGATTTGGTTCTGTGTTTCGACTTCGGCGCGTTTTAGAATAGTTCAATATTTCAGGCAATGATAAAATCCTCACTTAGTTGGTGAGGATTTTGTTTAGATCGAATTTGGAGATTTGGAGGCACCGACCGGAATTGAACCGGTGTACGCGGTTTTGCAGACCGCTGCGTGACCACTCCGCCACAGTGCCATATAAGTATTCTAGCATACAACGGCGGGTTCGACTAGGGGCTGTATGGCTAAGTCGTGATGGGCTATTCGAACATTTTAAGGATGGCGTCGCGATAGATAGCTTCGACGAGGTCAGCTCGGTCGGGGTGTTGCTCGCAATAGTGGGCGGTCACGGCAGCACTGTTGACCTCAATGATGAGGAGCTCGGGGGCTTTGTCGGCAGTGGATTGCGGCTCAAGCTCGATAATGTCAACACTACAGAAGCGGAGATCAAGTTCACGAACGGCAGCTCGAGCGAGAGCAGTGAGGCGACCATAGAGCGCCGGGTCGGAAACGTCAAAAGAGGTAGCGCCGTTTTGGAGGTTGAAGCGCCAGTCAACGCCACGCTTTTTACCATAAACTAGACGCGGCTCGCTATCGAGCATGATGACGCGGTATTCGCGATAGATGTGATAGAACGGGCAGAGGCTAGCGGATTCCGAGTGAGCAAAAGCAGCATCAAGAGCAGCCGGGAATTGTTTAACGGAGGTGATATGAGTGATT
Organism: uncultured Candidatus Saccharibacteria bacterium; assembly: GCA_947364965.1. Lineage (GTDB taxonomy): Bacteria > Patescibacteriota > Saccharimonadia > Saccharimonadales > Saccharimonadaceae > Nanosyncoccus. Next base: position 3,031 of record CANAUU010000021.1, read on the forward strand.
CCCTGACCGCCATAACCATGATTGGGCTTCAGGACAATGTCTTGATCATGGTCATTGAAATATTGCTCAAGATACTCTATAGTATTACAGCCTTTGGCGAAATCGCGATGGTTATCGAATGGGTAGAGGATGGTGTGATCAATGATGGGGATATTGGCGGCGCGCAAAACTTCGTAGGTCGCAAATTTGTCGGCGGCGATGGCGCCGGAAGATTGAGCGTTCAGAGCGAGGCAGTTTTTGAACATATAGCGCACACGACCGTCCTTCTCAAGGCGAAAAAGCCAGCCCCGCGAAAGAGTTTGGAGTTTAATTCCCTCTTTTTGGCAAACATTAATGATAGCTTGGCGACTCATGGGACTATTATACATCTATTCTAGAGGTTGTTGGTGGGTTATTCCTGACGGCGAGCTTGGAAGAAAGGAAGGAAATATTCATAGGCGCGGTAGAGCTCGAAGCCAGCAAGGGTGAGCGCGGTGACAGCGAGGAGAACGGCAAGAATGGTGCGAAAAATTGAAACGCGACCGCCCGTGAGAGGGATATCAACCTCAGCGGGATTGCTCGGGGTGTTGTCTGCGGTCGGGTAATTAGTCGGTTCCGAAGGACCGAAGTCCGAGGGGTTGATGGTAGCGATTTCATTATTAAAGGTCGACGATTCGCCTGGGGCCGGATTAGCAACATCGACATGGACGAAGGAGATTTCAGTCTTGGCCACGGGGGGTTCTACAATAGTGTTAGTGTCCGTGTTGAACTCGGCGACGGTTTGAGGGGAGAGAATTTGATTATGAAATTCGACTTGAGGGGTTTCGGTCTCTGGCTCGACCGTGATGGCGGGAGCGCTATTCGTGGACGATTGAGGAAGAAGGTTGTTCAGGAGTTGACAGCTAGCGAAGCCACTGACAATAAACAGCAAAAAATAGCCCAGAAAAACGGGCTTGCGACGCATAACGTAGTCCCAAACACTCTCCATACTTCCATTATAGCACACATTCCGCTTATTGTCAATAGTTTTTGGGATTTTGGACGGCTGGAATCGGTTTTGAGACGAATTTGAATGAATTCTGGAGGGACTTTTGAGGGGTTTAGGGGGGATTTTAGGGAGGGAGCGGAAACTGTGTTATAATCAGGGTATGAAAAAATATAATACTTCACCAATCAGCGGTATGCAGGAATTGCTGCCGGGGCTTCAGGCCGAGTTCAATCGTCTAAAATCGGGGATTGCCGAGGCGATTCATGCGCATGGGTTCCAGAATATCGAGACACCGACGATTGATCGCGCGGAGATTCTGTTGACGAAGGCGGGCGGGGACACGGAAAAACAGATTTATAAAGTTGTGAAAACGGCAGAAACAGCTGACGATGCGGATCAGGCGCTTAGGTTTGACCACACGGTGCCGCTGGCGCGGTACACAGTTGAGCACATGAATGACTTGGCCTTTCCGTTTAAGGTTTCGCAAATTGGGCGGAACTTCCGGGGGGAACGGGCACAAAAGGGGCGTTTTCGTGAATTTTATCAGTGCGATGCGGACGTGATCGGCTGGGGGACGTTGCCGATTGCATATGACGCGGAAGCGATTGCGGCATTGATTGACGCAATGCAGGTTTTGCCGCTGCCGAGTATCAAGGTGCGCGTGAGTAATCGAAAGTTGTTAAATGGGATGCTGGAAGAACTGAATCTCGACGGTCAGGCGAAGGAGATTTTCGACATAATTGACCATGCCGAGAAGGTTCCGCCCGAGGCAACTACTGAGGCGCTTACGAAATTAGGGGTTGACAGTGAAGATGTTGTAAAAATTACAACGTTTATCAAAATTAATGGCGGACGCGATGAGGTGATTCCCCGCTTGAAGGAATTTGGGTTCGGGAATGCTGGATTTAATGAAGGCGTCGCCGAACTAGACGAAGTTTTGATGATTTTGGAGCGGAAGCTAGAGCGACTTAAGTCGGCTGGGGCTGAAGCATTGCCGACGAGTGTAGTAGCGGATGTGATGATTGTGCGGGGGCTGGATTATTATACCGGCACAGTGTTTGAGACTATTGTGCCGGAGCACCGCGAAATTGGCTCGATTTGCGGCGGCGGACGCTATGAAAATCTTGCCAGCAATTACACCGAACAGAAATTGCCGGGAGTTGGCGGTTCGATTGGGCTGACGCGTTTGTTCTATATTTTGCAGAATTACGGATTAGTTGAGGCGAGTATAACGAAACCGGTGGCGGTCTGTATCGTGCCGTTCTCAGAAGCGGAGTTTGCGATGGCGGAGGAGTTGGCCGAGAAATTGCGCAATGATGGCAAGAAGGTTGATATCGTGATGACTAATAAACGCCTGGGTGATAAGATGAAATACGCAGCAAAAGTGGCGGATTTTGCGGTCGTGATTGGAGAAGATGAGGTGAAGTCTGGCAAGTTTATGATGAAAAACTTGACGACCGGGGAGGCTACTAAGCTTTAGGCTCCAAGGATGAAAAAACAACCTCTCTGGTTGGAGAGGTTGTTTTTTCTTATTTATTGCGCTTCGTCAAAAACCATATACTGGAAGGGGCCGTTTGTTATACGTGATTAGGGCTATTTGCCGAGGCCGGCATCGAGCATACGTTTGACGTAGGTCCAGTCCCAGGTGTCACTAAAGCCAGAGGTAGTAAACTTGTTAAATTGGAAGGAGGGGAGCCCGGCGGCTACTTGACTGGCGCGGCGAGTGCTGCGATCGAGTTCATCGAGGGTTTCGTGATTATTGACGCAATTCTCAAAACTCTCGCCGAGACCGACTTTCTTACCAACCTTCAACCAATAATCTTCGGGCATGTCAGTAATCGCGGGCGAGCTTTTGCTGACGCCGATGCCTTTGGATTGATAATCTTCCCAGAGTGCTAACAGTGCACCGTGATAAAAATCCCAGAATTTGTTTTCTCGAGCAGCACAATAGGACGCTTCCCCGGCGCTGCGCGACATTTTAACATCGTTGCCTTCGTAAATCATGTCGGTCATGCGGATTTCGAAGAGGATCTTATGTTCGTTGAGGTAGGCTTGAAACTCATCCCAGTGGTTCATGGCTTCGCGCGAAAAGACGGTACAATACGGGCACATAATATCCGTATACATGACGTAGTGGCTACTGGCGTCCTCGGGACCAGTTGTCATGGCGACGTTCCAAGCTTGATCGGTCGGATCCGGGCGCGTAGTGAGGCTGATGAAAATTAGGGCGAGGAAAGCGCAGACAACCGCAATGATGGCGACTGTGCGGATAATTCGGCTGGATGATTTAGTTTCCACTGGTGGTTTTCCCTTCTTTGAGTCTATTATTAGATTGAGTTTCATTGGTATCGCCGGATTGACTGCTTTGAGGTTGAGACTGATTGTTGCCAGCACGGCGACGCTCGAAACGTCCACTTAAAATCATAGCGTAAGCGTCCTTCCCAATGCGCTTGAGCGACCAGAGAGCGAGCAAAACGGCAGCGAAAGTCAGAATGCCCGAAATAACACCAGCAAGCATATAGCTGCTGGAACTAAAAAGTGTACCGATAAGAGGCATGAGCAGGGTGGTACCGCAAGTAGGGCAACCAGAACCAAGAATGGCGAGTCCGGCTGCAAGCCCAGCACTCTGAACATTGTCGGCGTTCTGGGCGGTGGCAACGACCTGGTCTTTCTTACTGCGACGGCGTTTCTGCCAAGCCAAAATCACTAGACCAATTAGGATACTTTGCAGAACCGTAATCAGGAAGAGCAAAATCCAGTCCCAGAAATTGCGACCAACCCCGAAGATAGCTAGAAATGCGTTGCCGATAATCGCAAGTTTGCCAGGCAAATCGGTCGCCCAGAATAGGTCGAGCGACGACGTGCTACCAGAAAGTAAGTTGAGCAATGTGCCAAAAACGACGAACGAAATTAGCGCTGGGATTAAAAATTTCGGTTCTCTAGTCGCAAGGATTATACCAGAAATAGCCATCTTACATTCATCAAGCCAACGACCAAAACGGCGGCGAATCTTTCCTCCACGAACCATATGTATATTATAGCACACCACAGACGACTGTAGAAAGATTTGTTTTTACGTTTTGCTGCTTGGACGCGAATTGTTTATAACATATTTTGCCAGTTTGTCTATATTATAGTGTTCGGTTTTGGTGAAACTACAGGGGTATATGGGCGTTTGGTGATAATTTTGTTATACAACCAAAAATCCACAAAATCAATATTGACGCCGAGCATGAGCGTGATAAAATGGGAGTAGAACTTGGACGAGATCTGACGTTGAGGGTCGCCCAAAGTTCAAAAAAACAACTTTAAGCACAGGGTGGTATAAGTGCGATATTTCTTGTAAAAATAAGGTTGCGTTTGTAGCCTTATTTTTTGATAATCTCTAGTAGTAGCTATGCTACGTTTACGCTATATTTCGCGAGGCGCTTGCGAGAAGTAATGAATGGGTGGAAAAAATCCACTTCGAGAGTGGATTTTGTTTATGAGCGGTTTAGATTTTGTCGGCTTGACTTTGCGTTTTTTGTTAGCTAGGATTGCTTTTTGAAGTATTCTTTACCAAGTCCACAAAGTGGGCATTTATAGTCGTCTGGCACCTCGTCGCCGTAATAAACATAGCCGCAAACCGTACAAACCCAAGCGGTTTTTCCCTGCTCGCTTTTGGCTTTAGTAAGCTCTTCTTTATGCTCCTGATAATAAGCGTAGGTCATAGGTTTTTGATCGGCAAAAACGTCCGCTTCAATTACGCGACCGATGTAGAGAGTGTGGGTTTCGGTGTCGATGGTGTCGACCTTTTCACAAACCATGTAGCCCAGAGAATTCTTGACGATCGGAACATTCTCAACTTCAACTGTCTGGCATTGAGTACATTTATCAATATCTTTTGAGGAGTTAAAGCCAAAAACTTTGATAATCTCTGGGTCGGCGTTTTCGCCGAGCACTGATAGGGCAAACCTATCGTTCTCGCGAAGCAACTTGTGTGAATGATTAGTCTTGGCAACTGCAACCGAGATTAGAGGGTGTTCACTGCCGCCGACACGGGCAACAGCATCGACGATACATCCTCCGCCTTGCGTGGTTAAAACATACATTCCCTGCGTGATTTTGCGAGTAATTTTAGGATTTTTCATAGGTTTCCTCCAGTTCAATGATTTTTATTGTATCATAGAAAACTGCGAAATAGGTGCGATTCGTAGCCACTGAAAATAGCAACCTTCACAGGTTGCTATTTGAAATTCTATGATTTGGTGCCCGAAATGGGACTTGAACCCATATGGATTTCTCCATTCGATTTTAAGTCGAACGCGTATACCAATTCCGCCATTCGGGCTTAAAATCATAGATTTCTATTATTATAACACAGTTCGACAATTTACAGGTTGAATATGGCTACTTGCTACGACACCCGTCAACGCCGCGGAGGTTGAGGGCGCGACAGGTGTCGTGTAGCAACTTCTGGCGAAAGTCGATTACTCTCACGCAATAGCCAAAGAGCTCTTCAAAATCTTCTCTGATGGACCAGAAATGCGTGTTGAGGAGAAGCACGACGTCTGGCCTGAACGGGTCTGGTTTGTCAGGTGGGTTCGCAGAGTTCGAGGATGGTGGCGGAGGAGTTTTGCGTCTGCTGGGACGCAGGGCAAAATATGGGCCTAGGTCGGAACGTAGCACGTCTGTTGACATTTGACCATCATTGATAAGTTGGTCCCAACCGCTGCAATCTGGCAAGATAATTGTTGAATACGGCAGTTCTCGACAAATCTCCGTGCGGACCTTAGTTTCAAAAAGCGCCTTATTAGCCATAATCGCAATTTGGTTAGGGAAAGCTCTTGAGTTGAGGATGCGATAATAATTAACACCTACGCTAATAAATTTTTGTTGAGGATATTCTCGTTCGAGGAGCTCAAGTGCCAAGGAAACCACATATCCGCCCAACACAATTAAATCTACTTTACCTACATAAGTTCTCAAACACGCTTTAGAAAAGTGATAAATCTGGGCTAGGCTTCCATTTTCTAGCGACAAATTGGCTTCAATTACGCGAACAACTTCTACGATGCCGAGTTCATCCGATAAATAGTCTGCGACTACATCGCCACCATATCCGCTGTCAAACACTACGACCTTTAACATTTTCTCCTTTCCGCCACATCTTCAGTCTACTTCAGGCGGATAAAAGTTTTGAGCCGTTTTATGGAGTTAATAGACAGAATGTCTATTAGACAGGGGAGAAAATTGAGAAGGCATAAGGTTTTTGGTGGCGAAGAATACCGCTACTCAACTGCTATTTATGACTTTTTGAGATAATTAGTCTGGCTGTAGTTTGAGAAAATTATCACACTTTGGGAAAAGTATGCTATAATATTGCTATGGTTCTGTAGCTCAGTTGGTAGAGCAGAGGCCTGAAGAGCCTTGTGTCGACGGTTCAAGTCCGCCCGGAACCACCACGATAAGTGGACGGGTTTTAACCCCTGTAAAATGGGGATTTTTTGTGATTTTCGGCTGGAAAAAGAGCGGTTTTAGAATTGGTGCGCAGAGGGTCATTTTATACGTTTTAGCCATTTTGCACCAGCCTGCACCAAGGTTTTACGCTAAAAATACAATTAACATCAACACCAATATCAATTCGTCTTATTCTTTGACATCAACAAGTGATTATGCTATAATTGATTTATCAACGGTAATTATTAAGTGGCAAAAAGAATTAAAAAGGCTAATAAGCTTTGTTTTACCTTAATTATAGAAGGAACGATATCTATGGACGCACCCCGATATATCAGATGGTTTGTTGAAGAAAGTTCCGTCACATTTAAGGACGGCAAGCCTATCACGTGTTACAAGTTATCCTATGAACTGAATGATGATATTTTTGATGAATGGGCTCTGCATATCAGGCGCCACTATGAGGCTGATGATGAGTTAGCTGAGTCTATTTCTGCTACTGAAATGGATATTGAAGATTATTTGAGAAAATACGTAATTCCGCAAAAAACGGATCCATTTGGTCCGACTGCCCGATCTAATGATTTTACAGAAATTATGGTCTCTGACCTGTTGCAATTTGTATATGGCTATACCGTTCCGCGTTGTAAGCAAGACAATCGATCTGGAAAAGCTAATAGCGAACATGGGACAGATATCCTAGGTTATAAATACAAGAATCCAGTGTGTAAACCTCAGCCAGATGACGAACTGGTGGCTGTAGAGGTAAAAGCTGGGCTATCATCGGACTCTTATGAGCCAATACAGAAAGCGGTTACTGACTCAAAAAAATACGATGCGGTTCGCTATGCGCATACTTTAAATTTCTATCGAAAAACGCTTAGCCGTAAAGGGCAGAAACGACAGGCAGATGATATCGCTCGTTTTCAAAAGAAGTCAGAAAATAACTTCATTCTGACTTTTATTGCCGCGGCAATTATTAGTCGGGAGAATATTCCTCAAAATATTATAAATATAAAAGGTGCGGATTTAGAATTAATAAGTGGGGCTAAAGTATTTTTGGTCCATGGCAAACAGTTAATGGCTTTGGCGCACGAAATATATGAGAGGTGTATAAAATGATTTTCAAAAACAGATCAAATTATATGCTAAAATACGAAAAAGCCAAAGCTAAATTGGTTGAGTTCAATGTCAAAAAGGAAGACTATCCAAGATTCCAACTAGATTCAACAGACCTCATTTACACTACACTTTACGTTTTATCGCGGTATTGTGAAGAGATAATTACAAATCCCAACGCAAATGAAGCACACGAGTTGTTTTCTGAATTGACTATAGTGGCGCAATACTATGATGCAGCAACTAAGTCCGAACAGTGGCAAGATTATGACAACTTGTTTCTTCTTCTGGGCTCAACAGCTTATTTTTTATCTGAGAATTTTGGTAGCGCAAGAGTGCTTATCGATCGAATCCGGAATTGGCGTCCTAACGATAATGTAATGGATTTACTATATTCAACATTACGTTTTTTATTACTAGGAGAAGTATACAAGCCAACTTGGGGAGCGAAGAATTACATAATATACCATGAGGCTGTTTTTAAACACTTCAATTTCGGCGATAGTCCACAGGCTATCTACGAGTCGCTTCGCCGCTTATACGAGGAAGTTGATTATTCTCAAAATGAAATTGATATTACGTATCTCGATTTCCTATACGGAATATCTTTCTGCGCAATTAACCATTCTGCATGGATACTACTTCCAAAATATTCAGGCATTGACAGTAAGCTGTGGCGTGAATATCTGTCTAGCTCAGGGAGCATTAAACTTCTTTGGCCTGCTCAGAAAATTGTTTTTCAAGCTGGCGCATTATCTGGAAACAACATCGTTGTGCCATTGCCAACAGGAGTAGGAAAAACTAAGAGTCTAGAAATTATAATTCGCTCATTTTTCATGCGAACCGGAATTCGCATTGCACTAGTTGTTGCCCCCTTACGTGCGCTATGCAATGAAATTACGTCAGATTTAACTATAGCTTTTGGCGATGTAGTAATTATAAATCAATTTACAGACACGACGCAAGAAGATTTCGACCTGGAACTTATAGAGAACACGAAGTATGTGTTTATTTGTACTCCAGAAAAGTTCTCTTATATATTGCGGCATGACTCGAACTTTTTATCATCAATAGGACTTTTTATTTTTGATGAGGCTCATTTATTTGACGATAGTTCAAGAGGTATACAATACGAACTTTTAATGGCAGAAGTTGCACGAAGCAGAAGCCCTGAATCACAGATGATACTGTTCTCAGCAGTATTGTCGAACTCCGAGCAAATTGGTGATTGGTTATTCGGTAATACTGATTCAGTTGTTGACTACTCTCTTGTAAAATCTACCGAAAAGGCTATAGGGTTTTTGTCCGCTGATCAGACTATACACTATTACGAAAAAGACGATATGAGCCAAGAAAGTTTTTATGTCCCTAAAAGTATTAACACTGTTCAACTGCGGCTTCAGGGTAGGGAAAGAAGGCCTCGTATTTTCCCAGATAATAATCCTCAAGATCTAGCTATCTATTATGCAATCAGTCTATGCAGGCAAAACGGTGCTGCGATTTTTGCGGGTCAAGTACGAAGTGTTGCTCCAATTATGCGTAGAATTATTGATATTAATAACAGGGGGTATGATTTAACCGATTTGCTCAAGAATGGGGATCGTACACAAATTGGAAAATTACAGCAAATGTTTCAATTACATTATGGTACGGATTCTGAATTGACGGGTGCAGCAAAGATAGGTGTGTTTCCTCATTATGCTAATCTGCCAAACGGCATCAAAATGGCTATAGAGTTTGCCTTGAAGAAAAGACATATTCACCTTGTTGTCTGTACGACGACATTGGCTGAAGGCGTAAATATACCCATCAAATACCTGATAATAACCACTTTTAGCTATGGCGAATCAAAAATCCAAATCCGAAAGATGCAAAATCTAATTGGCCGCACAGCTCGGTCTGGCATCCATACCGAAGGAAGCGCAATTGTTACAGATGCAAAATACTTTGATAATCGCTCAAGTTGGAAAGGTGGTGGAAAATATAGATGGGATGATTGCAAAAAGATGTTTGATTATGGCTATACTGAAGCCTGCACTAGCACGCTCTTAGAGTTAGTCAGTGATTTTCAAGTTGACTATGAGAAATCTTTTCGCGGAGAGGCACTAGCTGCATACTTAATAGCGGAATATGGTAATCCATTGTGTTTCAATAATCTCAAGGAGCGATTGAGGGATAGTTATAGCAAGCTTGTTTCGCAGGATAGATTTG
>CANAUU010000022.1 GCA_947364965.1 uncultured Candidatus Saccharibacteria bacterium
CCGTCACAATAAAAATCTCATGCCCCTCCGCCCGCAACTTCCGAATCACCTCCGCTGCAAACTGCTGCGCCGGCCACACCCACATCTGATATTTCCCATACCGCCACCAAAACTCATCCCGCTCTTCCTGCGTCACCCCAAACATCTTCCGCACGCTATGCTCCGTAATATCCATCAGCCCCAGCAAACCCTTCTCGAAACAAAACTTCGCCCCGTATGCCCGCATAAACTCCTGCCGATAATTCAACACCCCGTCAATATCTACGCCAATCCGCATTTTACCTCCATTCTCCTCCCAGTATATCATACACCAAACGACCCCGTAAAGACGGGGTCGTCCGCAAATCGCCTATAAACTGCCTACCCCCGTATCACCTCATCCACAATCCCGTATTTCAGCGCCTCATCCGCGCTCATCCAATTGTCGCGGTCCATGTCCTTCTCGACCTGTTCAACGCTCTTCCCCGTCCGCTCCGCAAAAATCTCAATCAACCGTTTCTTAATATAAACACTCTCGCGCAGTGTAATCTCCTGATCCGTCACCTTCCCCTGCGTCCCCGACGACGGCTGATGGATCATAATCCGCGAGTTCGGCAAGACAAACCGCTTGCCCTTCGCTCCGCACGCGAGGAGCATCGACCCCATCGACGCCTGCAGCCCGATTCCAATCGTCTGCACATCCGGCTTCACATAATTCATCGTATCAATAATCGCCAGCCCGTCATAAACCGAACCCCCTGGCGAGTTGATATACAACTTAATATCTTTCTTCGGGTCCTCATTCGCGAGGAACAGCAGCTGCGCCACCACCACATTCGCCGTCGCCGAATTCACCTCATCCCCCAAAAACACAATCCGGTCATTCAGTAGCCGCGAATAAATGTCATACGCCCGCTCCCCCTTCGTCGTCTCCTCGACCACCGTTGGTACTAAATAATCTTTCATAATTTCTCCTTTACTATATATTATTACGTATTGTGACAATTATTGAAGAGCTGCGAGAGATAGCTATAAACTTTTTTGAAGATCCGGAGTCACGACAAGGACGAGCGCCCGACACCCGCGACGGCGGGCTGGCGGGACGCGCTTCAGAAAAGTTCATGGCTATCTCTCGCTTACTCTTTATCATAGATTCTCCACATTTGAATTCATCGCATCCGTCAACTCTCCCAGCATCATCTGATTCGCCTGATATTCCTCCACCCTCGCATTATTCTCGTCAATCTTCGCATTCAGTCTCTCCCTTTCCGCCAGCAAATCCGCCCGCTTCGTCTCCAATAAACTCCTCTGTGCCTCGAACTCCTCGTCCGTCCCGAAACACCCCGCCTCCTCCGCGCACTCATTAAACTCTTCTACCTCCGCGTCCAATTCCGCCACCGCCACGAGATAAGCATCCCGTTCTCGTTCAATTTCATCTTTCATCGCAAAAATCAACTTCCGAAGTTCCTCATTCCGCTCCTGTAATTCCCGAAATGGCGCCTGATACTCTTCATAAAACTCCACAATCCCTAGCCGATTTTGGAAATACCTCGCGTATTTCTCCTCCAGCGCTTCCGGCAGTTCTCGCAGCTTCGTCCCAGCCCGCGTCCAGACCTCCTCCATCTGCTCCCCCTCTGCATATGCCGTAAGCTCCGTCTGAAACCACTCCTCATTTCCTCGCCGCACTTCTTCCAAAAGCTCTCGAATCTCCTGTTGCTCACCCGCCCCCATCCGCTCCCACGCCGCGTGCAACAACTCATGTGCCAAAGTCACCTTATTCGACGCCGCCAGTTTTTCCTCGGTAATTTCATAAACATAAATCTTCCCCTCCGTATAGCACCCTAGGAGAGACAATTCGACTTTATGACTATCGCAGTGTTCATTGAAACTTTCTTTCGCTTCCAACGCCGGCTGCGTCGCCTTTAGGATTCGCTTCCCCGTCGAAGTCAGCTCTAAATCTTCCGTCAGCGCCGCCATCTGTTCGCTCGGACGAAACCACATCCCCGCGAAGAGATCTCGCACCGTCCAGCTCTGCACCAAAAAGTTCACCGCCAACATCACCGCCGTCACCACCAGGACCGCCACCACCTCCCGTCGCACTTGCCGCCGGTTCTCCTGTCGCACCTCGTCCGTAATATCCGCTACTTCTTTCTGCGCCATTCCAAAATCCTAAACCCTCAAGCCAGACTCATCCATCTATTCGTGCGTCACTTTCAATACTAACTTCTTCCCCACCAACTTTACATTCACCATCGCGCCCTTATCCAAATTCCCCGCAATAATCTCCTCTGCAATCAGCGATTCCACCTCATCCTCAATCACTCGACGCAGCGGCCGTGCCCCGTTTTTCGGGTCATAGCCTCTCTCGATCAAATACGCTTTCACTTCCGGCGAAACCTTAATCCCAATCCCCTTCATAGCTAACCGCTTCCGTAGCTCTTCTAGCAAATTGTCGAAAATCCGCTCCACATTCTCATGCGTCAGCGCATGGAACACCAAAATCGCATCCAGCCGGTTCATCAATTCTGGCTTCATCACTTTCTTCAGCGCCCGCATTGCGGTTTCTTTGCTCGCTTCATATTCTTCATTAAGCTCATGCTTATCACGAAGACTTTTTGCCGTAAAGCCCAGTTCACTCTCACGATACATCTCATCCGCCCCCAAATTCGATGTCAAAATCACCACCGTATTATTGAACTTCACCTTGTTCCCCTGCCCATCCGTCAGTACCCCATCTTCCAGAATCTGCAGCAACATATTAAACACATCCGGATGTGCTTTCTCGATCTCATCGAACAACACCACCGAATACGGTCGCCGACGCACCGACTCTGTCAATTTCCCACCGTCTTCATAACCAACGTACCCCGCCGGCGCCCCCACCAACCGCGAAACGTTATGCTTCTCGCCGAACTCACTCATATCAATCTTGATCAGTGCATTTTCCCCGCCAAAAACCTCACGAGCAATCACTCGCGCCAGTTCCGTCTTCCCCACCCCAGTCGGCCCCATAAATAAGAACGAACCAATCGGCCGGTTCGGGCTCGCAATCCCACTCCGCCCCCGTCGAATCGCCTTCGCCACCACCGAAACCGCCTCGTTCTGTCCAATCACCGACTTCTTCAAATGCTCTTCCAGCCGCCCCAGCAACTCCAGCTCCGAACCATGCACTTTCGACACTGGAATTCCCGTCTTCAGCGAAATCGCCTGCGCTATCGTTTCCGACGTCAAAGCCGGTCGCTCTTCATTCTCGTTTTTCTTCTTCAATTCCTTCAGTCGTAGCTTCGCCTTCTCCATTTCCTCCTTACAGAGCGCCGCTGCTTCGAAGTCCTCCTTATCCGCCATCTCCGCCATCTTATCCTCGGCTTCCTTCAGCTGGACTTTCAGCTTCTTGTACTCCGACCCGCCTTTCTTATCCGCTGCCACCTTCGCAATCGCCGCCGCCTCATCAATCACATCAATCACCTTGTCCGGCATAAATCGATCATTAATATACCTTCCAGACATATTAATCGCCGTTTCCAGCATCTCATCCGGAATCTCCACCCCATGATGCTTCTCATAATGACCTTTAATTCCCTTCAGGATTTTCAGCGTCACCTCCGCGCTCGGCTCCTCCACCATCACCACTTGGAACCTTCGCGACAATGCCTTGTCTTTCTCAATATTCTTCCGATATTCATCCATCGTCGTCGCCCCAATCAGTTGCAACTGCCCCCGCGCGAGCGCCGGCTTCAAAATATTCGCCGCATCCATCGAGCCTTCCCCCGCCCCCGCGCCGGTCAAGAGATGTAGCTCATCAATAAACAAAATCACATCTTCATTCGCAAGCGCCTCATCAATCACCCCCTTAATCCGCTCCTCGAACTCCCCCCGAAACTTCGTCCCCGCCACCAAATTCGAAAGATCCACCTGAATAATCCGCTTCCCCACTAGCACCCCTGGGACATCATTCTTCACAATCCGCTCTGCCAACCCCTCAACGATCGCCGTCTTCCCCACCCCAGCTTCACCAATCAAAACCGGATTCGACTTCGTCCGCCGCGACAAAACCGTCACCACCCGCTCAATTTCCCGTTCGCGTCCGATCACTGTATCCAGCTTCTTCTCTTGCGCCATCTCGGTCAAATCCTGCCCATACCGCTTCAAGAACTTAAGCTGCCCCGTCTTCTTAAACTCTTTTTTCTTCTCCAAATTCCGCTCATGCTCCGACTGTGCGTCCAATTCTTTCTCAATTTCATCCATCAACGCATTTTCATCCACCCCCATCTTCTCCAGCAAAATCGTCCCACGCGAATTCGCCTGCGTCACCAAAGCGTAGAGCAAGAACTCCGTCCCCACCGTCGGCACGCCTTTGCTCGTCGCATAATGATCCGCCATCCGAATCGTCAACACCGCCGACTCCGACAGCGACATCATCGCCATCGACGCACCACCATTCACCTCGGCCGGCTCCTGCCCTAGCGCCCTCTCCGCCCGATCCAAATCCACGTCAAACTTCCTGAGAAGCTGCGCCCCCGTCGAAGCATCCTGCGCCAAAATCCCCAGCAAGATATGCTCCGTCCCCATATACCCATTGTTATATTTTTTACTATACAAATCCGCTTTCTGTAGCGCAAACCGCGCATTCTCCGAAAGTCGGTTCATCATTTCACTAAAATCATTTTCCATTTCAAATCCAATCTCTAAATAATACTTTCAATTCCCCCATTATATCACACTAGCACTCAAAGCACAAGACTGCCAATAACATCCCTTCTCCATCATCACACTTGTGGTAAAATAGAACCATAATACGGTTTCCGTCGCACTTTAACTCCCTAATCAGGCAACTGAGCCTCCGACGTCGAAACCGTTGTCTATATATGCTTGACAAAAGATGCTCGACAAAAGCCAAACCCCTATAAATGCCACTACCACCCCGACGCACCATGCCAAATCATCCAAAGGAGGAAACATTATGAAAAACCAGAAAACCATTTCTTTGCCCACAGCCGCCCAATATAGCACACCATCCACGCATTCAGCAGCTCGCTCCGGCAGACATCCAGCTCATAACACCCTGGCGCGCGTCTTTGTTCTCCTGCTCATCTGTGTTTTTATGTTCTCGACCACCGCCTTCGCTAAGGCTCCCGCCATCGTCGCGCCCTCCGACCTCATCAATGTTGTCGCCGAACGCACCGGGCTACCCGCCGACCTCGACGCTCTCGTTAACGCCGGTTATCTCACCGCTCCCGAAAAACGCCACCTCGAAAAATACGACACCTTCTCTAACGCCGTTGCTTGGCACGTCCTCCTTCCCGCTTTCGGTCTTTATCCCTATCCTGCCGAGTTCTATCCCGAAATCGCCCCTCACCCTTCCTGGCCAAACGGCACAGTTTATGCCGACGCACGCGCCGCTGGCATTATGCTTAACCTCGTCGATCCACAACTCGAGCCCAACTACGCCATGACCAAATCCGATTTCAACGTCCTCGTCCAAAAGTTAAAAACCACTTCCTTCACGCTGCCCGTCCCCTCGACCACCTACCCTTTCATCGCCGTCCAAGAAGAAGCCGCCGACGCCACCGGGCTTGAACCCTGGGATATCCACACCTACCTTGGCCGTAATTCTGTCCTCTCCGCCTACCACCTAATTCCCGCTGGCTGGCTCGCCGAGTTCAACTCTCGCGGCTGGCATATCAATTTCACTCTCCCTCATGACCATCCCAATCCCAAACTCCTCAACTACGTTTCTGCCGGATGCACCAATTTCCAAACTTCCACCATTTCTATCGCCAACCCCAAAGCCATCACCACTCTCCACGAGTTCGCCCATTTTGCCGCCAAATACGGCACGGTCTACCTCGACGACATGGAATACTGCTTCAACCGCGAAGCCTCCGGCGTAGCCAATATTCTCGGACTATACGCCATGACTAGCCCTAGTGAATATCTCGCCGAATTCACCGCTTATTGGCTTCTCTATCCCGACAAACAAAACACTCTCCGTGAACTCGCCCCGGCCTCCGCCGACCTCACCGAATATCTCATCCATGCTTTCGACGACCAGCCCGCACTGCTCACCGCTGCCTGATTAAGCCAATCCTAAGGGCGCCCCGCACAGGAGCGCCCTTTTTCATTTTCAGTACCATCCAACGACATTATCTCGGCACCGCCAAAAGCAACCCTTACACCCGGTTAATCACCGGAATCACAATCGGCGTATGCCCAGTCGCATCGAACAGAATATGCGTGACGTCTTCCTTAATTTCTTCCTTCAGCGCCTTAATATCATCCCCGCTCAACTTCTCCGTCCTTACCCTGAGATAATGTCGAATCTTCGCCACCAACTCCTCCGAATTATCGAGGTAAATGAACGCCCGCGACACAATATCTGGCGTCTTAATCAGCCGGTTTGTCTTCTTGCTCAAAGTCAAAACAATGATAAAAATCCCTTCGCGCGAAATATGAATTCGGTCCTTCACCACCGCTTCATGCACCGGCTTGTCCGCATCATCAAACAACTTATTCCCCACCGTAATCCGCCCGTTCTTCCGAATCGTCTTGTCCGGCATCAGCTCAATCACATCTCCGTCATCCGACACCAAAATCCGGTCCTTGTTAATCCCAATCACATTCTCTGCCATCTCGGCGTTATGCTCCAACATATAGAACTCACCATGATACGGCACATAGTTCAGCGGCTTCGTCCGCTCAAGGAACTGCACATGATCTTCATAATACGCATGTCCCGACAAATGTAGTGGCCCCAAATTCGTAATATGCGACTTCCCGTTCTGAATCACCCCCGCTCCCTCGCGCAGCAACCCATCCACCGTGTTCACCACGTGCGGTTCGTTCCCTGGAATCGGGTTCGAAGAAAACACAATCACGTCGCTCGATTTAATCTTGATATATTTATGCGCCCCCGACACCATCCGATTCAAAACCGCATTCAGCTCACCTTGGCTGCCCGTGCACACCACTGTCACCTTATCATCCGGCAACTTAATGATGTCTTCCATTTTCATAATCGCGTCTTTCGGCACCTTGATCACCCCCGTCCTGAGCGCAACTTCAACGTTATTAATCATCGAGAACCCTGCGAAAGCCACCTTCCGCCCCCGCTTCGCCGCCTCGTTCAGAATCAACTCTATCCGTTTAATCTGCGACGAAAAACAGCTGATAATCACCCGCCCGTTCGCATAATGGTCCATCACCCGCCCAATGTTCTCCCCCACATCATACTCCGAATGCGGATGTCGCCCCGGCGAATCAATATTTGTCGACTCGTTCAACATCAGCGTGATCCCCTCTTTTTTCACAATCTCGTCAATCCGCTCATAGTCAGTCTGCACCCCCAGCGGTCGTTCTTCATGCCGCCAGTCGCCCGACAAATAAATCGCCCCGTTCGGTGTTCGCACCACAATCGCCGCGTTTCCCGGAATCGAGTGCAGCGTATGAATAAACTCAATCGACAAATGCTCACTCACTTTGATAATTTCGTGCTTCAGCGGATCAACCGGTTGATAATTCAACTCCGGCACCTCCGCCAGCTCCGCCATTTGCTTCTGAATCATCCCAATCGTAAAACCCGTCGCATAAATCGGCGTCAACGCATTGAACTTCGGCAAAAGATGTCGACACGCCCCAATATGGTCCAAATGCGCGTGCGTGAAACAAATCGCCTTCACTTTATCCTTGTTATCCTCGAGATACTGAATATCCGGAATCATATAATTCACCCCCGGATAATCCGCCCCCGCGAACAACGATCCCATATCGACCAACACAATCTCCCCCTTGTACTCGATAATGGTCATATTTTTACCAATCCCAAACTCCCCCACACCCCCCATCGGAATCACCCGCACCGCCTCCGGATCTGGACGCGCCGCCTTCAGCTGCGCCTGTGTCACCTGTTGCCCATCATACCCGTTATAGCGACTCTTATTCACCGGGATCCCGATAATATGCTGCGTTGCCTGCGCATTCACATCCTGCGACAACATCCGCTGGTGGTGCACCATTTCCCCCTTGCGCACCGACACCCCAAGGCCGACTTTCTTCGCATTCGCGCTCTTCCCCGGTGCATTTCCTCGCGCCGAGCCCTTCGCGGCCCCAGAATTACCCTTATTTTGCCCCTGCGAGCCACGTTTAGACCCATGAGCGGCGCCTTTCGTATTGACCGCCCTACCACGGCCTTCTGCCGCTCCCCGCCCGTTAGAAGCCTTCTGCGTGCCTCCTCCGACCTTTCCAGACACCCCAGAACGCCCTCTTCGCACCAAACCCGCATCTTTGCCACCTTCCGAGAAATTGGCATTAAAATTGCGTTTCTGCGCCTCTTCAAACTGTTTTTTAATATCTGGCAAGCGTTCATCTCGCATTTTCATCAAACGCGCACGCCGCTCAACTTCATTATTTTTCATTTATTTTCCTCATTTAATCCCCCTAAAGTTTCTAAAGCTATTCTCATTTTATCAAAAATCCCCCATTTTTCAACCCATTTTCATGAATTTCTATCACCCACCCCAATAAAATCCTCGCCAACTTCCGTAAAGTCCCCACCAACACCCCTCAAAATCACAAAAAATACCCCCGGAGCCTTAATCAGCCCCAGGGGTGAGTTACGCCAATCGGCGTTAATCCGCCAGCATTACGCCAGCCTCATACCTCGCCAAATCGGCTACTGGAAAATCCGAGACAACCCGCGCTTGCCCTTGTAGGGGCAGTACAGCACCATCCGCTGCGCGTTCCGTTCCTGCTGCCGCAGCAACTCGCGCCGGTGCCGCCTCTCGGCGCGCATCCGCCCCAGCCGATCCAGCCACCGGTGTAGCTTCGACCACTTCTGCCGCTTCACCATCAGAGCACCTCCTCGTCGACGCACGGGTCCTCGAACAGCAGCTGCGCCGGAATAAAGGCGACATACGCCCTCTGTCCGTCGCCCACCTTCGTCTCCAAAATCGGCACCACCATATGCTCCACATCACACTGCGTCGCCTTCGCGACCACCGCCGCCCGCTGCGACACGATGTAGTAGCAGGTTGTCCGACCCTTCACCTGCCGAGTTTCCCTCCGCAAGATCTCTTCCATATCGTGCAGCTGACCGCCCGGCAGAGCCTCACAAATCTCTGCAACGCGTGCATCATCGATCTTCTCCACCGGGTTCATCAGCATAAACGCCCCGTTCAGCGAGCCGACCTTCATCGACTTCACCGGGTTTCTGGCGCCCGACCAAATCAGCCTGCCAGTCGCCTCAAACGTCGCAACCGTACGTCCCGTCATCATAGGGATATCCTCGTCCATCAAATTCTTGATGTTGCCTTTCAGCTCCAACGTCCGGTTGCTACCTTCAGTCTTCTTCAGAGTCAAAATCTCCACAACCTTTCTGTTTTTCGTCTTTCGTGTCTCAGACTTCACACTTTGAGTTTCATGCTTCGTACTTTGGATTTTGCCTTTTGTGCTTCGGATTTCGGATTTTCCTTGCTTTACAAAGTTCAAAGCCCTCCCTTCTCCCTCTATTATATCACAAAATATTCAAAAACACAACCCTAAAACACCTCAATTACCTTAAACCCACCAAAAACGTTGTAATAATTACAACGTTTTTCGCCATTCAATCGCCGAAACCCCTACAATTTCTTCAGCAAAGCCTTAAACTCTTCATCATTTTTCGCCGAAAAAGTCACACTCCGTCCTCGAATCTTCACCATCACCCCATACTCTTCGCTCAATTTCCCCTCTTCCTTCAAATACTCATTCGATTTAATCGCCCCCACCGAACTCTTCGGTTTCGACCCCGCGATATACTGTTCAACTTTCCGCGCCGACCACCCCTCATCAATCATCTTCGGCAAAATCTCCAGTACCTTCTCCCGCTCCAGCGAAATCAACGGCCGCATCGGCCCCTCCATTAGATGATGCTCCTGCATTGCCTTCTTCGCCTCATCCGGCAGCTTCAAAAGCCGCATCGTGTTCACCACGCTCGCCGCGCTCTTCCCTACTCGCTTCCCAATTTCCTCATTCGTCAAATTAAATTGTTCCTTCAACTTCGCATATGCCGTCGCAAGCTCAATTGCATTCAAATCCTCGCGCTGCGCATTCTCAATAATCGAAAGCTCCAGTTTATTCTGCGCGTCCAAAGTCCGCACAATTGCCGGAATCGTCGTCTTCCCCGCCAACTGCGATGCTCGCCAACGCCGTTCCCCCGCCACAATCTGATACTTCCCACCCTGTTTCACTACTACGATCGGCTGCAAAACCCCGTGCTCCCGAATCGAATCTGCCAATTCCTCCAACGCCGCCTTATCAAAGTTCTTCCGTGGCTGCCCCTCATCCCGCACCACCTCTGTGATGTCAAGCTCCACCAGCTTGCTCATCTTCTTATCTTCTTTGCGCGTCGGGTCAAACTCTTCCGCCACCAAATCCGTCGGGATCAAACTCTCAAACCCCCGCCCCAAACCTTTCTTTCCTAACGCCATTTTTATTTCCTCGTCCTTTCCTCTACCTCGCGCGCAAACTCTTTATACGCCTTCGCCCCCTTACTAAACTTATCATACGCCCCCACCGGCACTCCATGGCTCGGCGCCTCCGCCACCCGCACATTCCGCGGGATTGTCGTCTGGAATACCTTTTCCTTGAAATACTTCCGCACTTCCGCTAAAACCTCCACCGACAGCGAAGTCCGTTTATCATACATTGTCGCCACCACCCCGAGCAGTTTCAACTGCGGGTTCATTGCCTTCTTCACCATCGCCATGCTCTCTAAGAGCTGCGCCACTCCTTCGAGTGCATAAAACTCCGTCTGCACCGGCAAAATCAAGTAATCCGCCGCGATCATCCCATTCACCGTCAGCAGTGACAGACTCGGCGGCGAATCGATAATAATATAATCATAATTATCCGCCACCGTCATCAGCGCCTTCTTCAGCACTACGAACTTACTTTTCATTGCCGCCATCTCAACTTCCACGTTCGCGAGTTGCGGCGTCGTCGGCGCAACATCAAAGTTCTTAAAACTCGTCTGTTGAATAATATCTTGAAGCGCCATCGCCCCGAGCATCACTTCCGTCATACTCGCTTCGAGCGCCGTCTTGTCCAACCCTAGTCCCGACGAAGCATTCCCCTGCGGGTCAAAATCCACCAACAAAACCCGATTCCTATCCTTCGCCAAAAAATACGCCAAATTCACCGACGTTGTAGTTTTGCCCACACCACCCTTTTGGTTCGTAATACAAATCACCTTCGCCATAATTACCCCCATTATAGCATAAAACTCACGCTTATTTCAAAAACCGTCCTAGAAACTCGCGCCGGTTGTCTTCCTGCGCCCCGACAAACCGCCAAAACCGCAGCACGCCAACCCTAGACAGTCTATCTCGTCAGCAAATACACATCCGAGGAATTTGTACGTATAATATATTCCTGATTTTCCAGCCCTGTCGCCTCGCGCAAAACCCGCAAATATTGCTCATTCACATCCCCGTAATTCGCAAACACAATCAACCCATCCTTCAAATCCTTGCCCGCCAGAATTTTTTCAAAATTCTGCTCGGTATATTCCTGATGATGCATAATATATGACTGGTCAATCTTCACAAAACTCGCCAAATCGTCCAAAAACCGTTCATTTCCCGGATTGTAAAGATAAATCGCCGGCAACTCCTTGTGCTCATCCACAAACTCATTCAACTTCCGCATATGCGAATATGCCACATTCGGCTCAAGCCCCATCACCACAGGCACTACCAACACTACCGCCAGCACCGCACTCATAATCCTCGTCGCTCGCCCCTCGCTCACGACCATCTTTATCATTCGATACAGTCCATAAAATACCACTAGCGTCATCAACCCACAAACCGGTTCAATATAACGCAAATCCTGAAACGGCGATGCAATCGACGCAATCACAAAGAAGAATAAAGTCGGCCACAACAGCAACCGATATTCCTCATCAGCCCGCGGCTGCGCCTTCAGATTTTTACCATGCTTCAGCCCGTAAATTGCCAGCGCAAACATCGCAATCAACACAAACACCAACATACCATTAAAATTGTACAGCGTCAGCATTCCAAAGAATATCCCCACCCGCGTCCCCAGATTCGCAACGTTCAACAAATTCGCCATCACCCCCACACCCCGATACCCGAAGAACATATGTTGAATCGAATACGGCCAAATCACCAGCGACGCAACCGCCGCCACCGCCAGCATCCCTACATAACTCCAGAGTTCCTGTTTGCGCTTCT
>CANAUU010000023.1 GCA_947364965.1 uncultured Candidatus Saccharibacteria bacterium
TAAACGGCCCAAGTAACTTATCGTCCGCTTCAACGTCCTGCGGAACCTTGTATGTTGCCATATATATTATTATACATTAAATATGGCGATTTTGGGAAGAAATTATGGCAAAAACGGGTTGTCATCTGGGAGGTCAAAGAGGGAGGTCCCGCCAAGAAGTTGGCTGATTTCATTGGCAGCAGCGTTGATGGCGTTGCGGTTATGTTGGGCGGCATTAACAATCTCGTCAATGCTACCGCCTGCGCCATCCGTTGAAGTTGGTCGAGGAGGTTGACTGTATTGACGGATGATTTCTTGAATTTGCGGAGCTAAGATAGGGTCTTGGAGAGTGGAAGTTTCGCTGGCAAAACCATTAAAACGTTTAGCAAAATCGGTCATGTTTTTGCTGGCTGTGGCTTGAGACTTGAGAACGTCTAGAATGGTGTTGATGTCGTCGAGTTGGGCTTGGGCTTCTTGATCGCTTTCGAGACGTTCGAGCTGTTCCGCGAGGACGCGGATTGATTCGCGAAGCTGGCTAATTTTGGCGCTGGGGTTGCCTCCACTGCCGCGTGGTGGGCGAGGAGGTTGCGGAGGTCGTGGTCCGTGTGGGGTAGATGGTGGTGGGTTATCATCCTCATCATCGTCGCCCCAGTCAATATCGATGGCGTTTTCGTCAGACGGTGGGGTGGCAATACCTGCACGGTAATCAGTGAGACGCCGTTTGGCAGCTTCAACGAGGCGCTTAGTGATGCCTGGGTCATTACTGGCGTAGATATCAACGGTTGGATCTAATTTTTGGTCATATGGAACGTTCGGGTCAATATTACGTTGCCCGAGAGTTTCGAGAACATCGGCGAGAGCGATAAGAGCTTCTAGTGTATCTGGTTTCTGATTGTCCATGACGTTTGGGGAGAGGTTGCGATTCAAAACGCCAACAAGCTTTTTAGCGCCGCGAGTAAAGATGACGTGTTTGATATAATCTTGCTTTTGTTCAAGTGTAGATTCATTAAAGCTGATTGACTCCCATTTCTTGAAGTTTCCTTGTTCATCGAAAACTGGGCGGGCACCTTTAAGGAATTCTTGGTTGACGTTGGTATAGTTGTCAATGTCAGCTTGTGGGAACCAGAATGCGAAATCTTTGAGATAGTTGCTGTCGACTTGGTATGTTCCATCTGGGTTAAAGATGTCTTCTGGGGCAAAGTTGAGGGTGTTGAGCTGGTTCATGTAGCGCTTGATGGCCCAAACATCGTTGATTGGGAACATGTTAGGCTTGGCGGAGGCATTGAAGCTTTGCCATTTGGCAATATTCAATTCGCCTGGTGTGGCAATACCGCCACCGTCCAAGTGAGCAGCAAGCATAGAGGTGTAGGCGGCGTCTTTTTCTTTATAGTTGGCGCCGAGCATAGCGGCGGAAATAGTACTGTGGTAGCGGCGGAGGATGCCGGTTTGTTCACCAGGTTTGTCGCCAATACCGATAGACCAAGCGTACCGATCGTTGATTGGGTCAGCAATATTGATATTATTGACGAGAAGCTCTTTCATATAGCCAGCGTCGTCCTCGTATACGCGTTGAACAAGTTGTTTTTTGTCATTGCGAATATCGAAGTAGCGGACTTTGCGGTAGTGAGCTTCGCGTTCAGCCGGATCGAGGGCGTCATATTCTTCTTTGGTGATTTCTACACCTGTGGTTTTATGGACGCCAATGTAGTGTTGCCATGGAGTATGCTGTTTCCCTGGTTTCAAATTCCACATTTCATCTTCAATTTCTTCGCCATTTTCATCGATTTCACGACCATTATCTCCGATGCGGTTAATGTCGAGGAACATACCGCGAGCGGCGGCTTTATCAACGCCGAATTTGGTCATAATGATGCTGGCTTCACCGCGGCGGCGGCGTTCGATGTTAGCGTTGCCGACGATGACTTGACCCATAATGGAGGATTCACCAGTGTGCCCAAGGCTACCAGCTGCACCTCGAACGAGGCGATTGAATTGATATGGGTTGCGCTCAGAGTTGATGCTGGCTGTTAAGTACTTGTCAAGGAGATAATCCTGATCAGCCTGTGCTTCATTGGCGGCAAGGAATTGCTGTTTCATGGATTCGAGATAGGCTTCGCCGTGGGCGTCAGAAAGCCGGCTGGCAGCGGAGCCAGAGAAGTGGCGGCCGTAAGCAGAGAGAGTGTTGCGGTAGGCAGCATTGGCGACGCCGACGCGGGTTTCGTAGAGGGCGGCGCGTTTGGCGTTTTCGGTGTAGCGGTTAGCGCGTTTGGACCAGGTGTCGTTGCCGTCTTTGTCGACACCAGTGCTGGAAGAGGCGGTGATTAGGGCGCGTTCATGAGCCTTGCCGTGGCGAATTTCGAGAGAGTTCTTTGTGTCGAGTTCGCGGAGTTCGCGGCGGTAGTCAAGATAGCGGCGGAGTTTGGCGCCAGGCATGGTGGAGTTGGCGAGGTAGCGTTGGCGGTTGAGCTCTTTATGGCTGAGGGACCAGCCGGCGAGACCGCGTTCGGCCGGAGCGGCGAGTTTGCGGAGGCCGGTATTGACGGCGCCGAGGATGGTGCCAGACATCTTCATGAGTGACCAGGAGAAAACGAGTGGGAAAATCTGGACGGCAATACCGAGGATGAGGCCGAAGCCGTCTTTGGCGGAGGTGATGAGAGCCCAACCGGCGAGCTGAGAGGCGCCGAAGAGGAAGCTGAACATTGGATAAAAGATAAGCATTTGGAAGAGGAGGTTCTTCCATTTGGTGAACCATTTTTCGGTGTTGGGGAGGAGATAGGCAACAAAGGCGAGCGGGGAGATCATAATAAGGAGGGCGACGAGGGCTTGGCGGGCGGCGATGGTCAAGAGACCAGAAACGACGGCGACGACAGCGCCGATGAGAACTGGGACGAGCATCCAGAAGAGTGAGGCGAATCCGCCCGTAGCGCCAATGGCGATACCGGCGATGCCAGTGCCGGCGATGATAGAAGAGACAATTTCGCCGACAGGGACGTTTGCGATTTCGCTAGCTTCTCCGTTCGCGATAACACTTTCTTGAATGCCAGTGAAGAATTCACGGAGGTTGGAGCCGATGATGTTGCTGAGATCGACGGCGAGTGAGCAGATGATGAAGCTGAGGTTGACGAGAATGATGGCGATGATGAGGCGCGGGAGGATGCGCTTAACGCCGTAGTTATTGAGGCCAACACCGGTGATTTGAGAGTAGATGACGATAAGGAGGAAAATGACGAAGACAATGTTGGTGATGTTGCGGGCATATTGCCAGACAAGGTAGATAGGAGAGTTGGCTTCCATGCTGAGAGGCGGAACGATAGAAAGGCCATCTACGACATTGTAGATAGTGTCGATGAATTTGGCAATGACACCGGTGGTGGGGCAGACGATCCAGGCGAGTGCACCGACTTGGTCTTCGCAAGTGTTGGGGGTTGTTTCGTCATCGGAGCCTTCAGGATTGGTGTCGTCGGTTTCGAGACCATAGCTTGGTCCGCTGTCGCTGTCCTCATCACCGGGTTCAAGACCGTAGCTGGGACCGTTGTCGTTGTCATTATTATCGTCGTCAAGACCGTAGCTCGGGTCGTTGGGATTGGTTTCGTCGTTTGTTTCGAGGCCATAGCTCGGGCTATCGGGGTTGGCGTCGTTGTCGGTTTCGAGACCATAGCTTGGTTCGTTATTCCCTGGCTGAGTGATTTCGTCGGGTTCGTCGGCGTAGACGGAAGAGTTGGGAGTGGTCGCAAAAGTCGTAGCAAAAATCACGCCAAAGGTCAAAAAGACAATGGACAAGATTTTTACAATTCTCGCAATTATATTTTTCATAATAGACTTCCCAATAATCCCCATTTCGGGGCATACAACCATTATATCACACATAAGCATTTTAGTCAATAGTTTTTTTGAGAGATTTAAGGTTTAGGGGATTGGTTTTTGACAGGTGGGGCAGGTTTTTGGGTCTTGGGGTCAGGTTTGAGGTTAGTTTTTGGCTGTGGGAGTTGGATTTTCTTGGGTTGGAGGGTTGATTTGAGGATTTGCTTGACGAGGGAGTTGGTTTTTTGGAGAAATAATGATAAGATGGGAGTATGAAACAGAAGATTTTGGGATTTCTTGGGGCGGTTTTGATTACGGTGGGGTGTGTTGGTGTGATGGGGGTGACGACGGAGTCGGCGTGGGCGGTGGAAGTGTCGGCTGGGGGTGAGGATAATTGCACAAAAGATTATTTGGGATTTAGGCCGTGGTTTTATGATAAGTCTGGCAAAATTTGTAGCGGTGGGAATATCATGCAACCAGAGAAAAATGAAGAAGCATTGAAGGTTTTCATTTGGACGATTGTGTTGAACATTTCCTTTGATTTGACTTTGGCGGTGGGGTATATTGCGGTGGCGATGGTGATTTATGGTGGTTATTTATATATTATGGCACAGGGTGATCCGGGTAAGGCGGCAAAAGGGCAACATACGTTGATTTCGGCAGTGATTGGCGTGGTGATTGCGATGGGGGCATCGGTGATTGTAAATACGCTACAAATTGTGCTAGGTCTTACGAGTGGATTGCCGACAACAGTGAGTACTGCAAGTCAGATTCAGGGGATTTTCTCGTGGGCATATGCGATGGCGGGGTTGGTTGCCGTAGTGTTTATTATTAAAGGCGGGGTGGAGTATATGATTTCCAGGGGTGATCCGGGGAGAGTGCAGAAGGCGACACGGAGTTTGGTCTATGCAGTGGTTGGTTTGATTATTGTGATTTTGGCGTCGGTAATTACAAATGTGGTAATGAGCTCAATTGGAGGAGCGCTGTAATGAGAAAAATTGGATTAGTTATTTTTGGGGTGGTTTTGGCGTTGTTTGGTGTATATGTGATGGTTGTAGAACCGGTAATGGCGGCGGTTAATTCGGAAATTTGTGATGGGCCATTTGACCCTGAACAAAAAGAGGCGGCGGGGTGTAATGTGGATAAAGATGCTGGGACAGTGGCTAGTTCGGTTATTCAGGTTGTTCTTGGTTTTATTGGCGTAATTGCGGTGGGTGTGATGATTTATGGTGGCTTTTTGTTTCTGACGAGCTCTGGGGATGCTGGGAAAGTCAAACGAGGTCAGGATGCGATTAAATATGGGTTGATTGGTCTCGTGGTCTCACTATTGGCATATGCGATTGTGACATTCGTTAGCATGATGGTTTCTTAGGTAGGGTTGTTTCGCATTTATGCGTGTATTTTGTGGGGAGAAAATGCTAGACATTTCGGGGTGGGTGTTGTATTATGGGTAGTAAGAGTAATTAACAAATAAGGGAGAATTATGAAGAAACTTATTTTAAGTATTGCGGCAGTCGTTATGACCGTGATTGGATTGGGCAGTGTTGCGACATTGTCGCCTGCTGCGTATGCTGTCACTGCTGATAGTGGTGTTCAGGACTGGGTGAATGAAGCTGGCGGTTCTACTAATTCTGCGGCCACTACTGGTCTGATGCCTATGATTAAGAATATTATTAATATTGTACTTGGTGTCGTTGGTATCATCGCTGTCGTGATGATGATTATGGGTGGTATCAGCTTTATTACTTCGCAGGGTGATGCCGGTAAAGTGACAAAGGCGCGTAATACGATCCTTTATGGTGTTGTTGGTCTCATTGTGGCGCTTTTGGCGTTCGCGATTGTGAACTTTGTGTTGGGCAATCTCATTTCCTAGGTAGATTGATGAGGTTTTGGATGAAACTTAAACAAGCTATTTTGTCTACGGCTGTTCTGGTTAGCTTGGGTGTTTCTCTAGTGTTGACAGAGACGGCCATCGCGGCCGTCTCTTGTCCTCCAGGGACGATTCATGCTGGAGCGTCAAAGCCGACCTATGCGGAATGTAATATTGATTCCAGCGCTACGACGGATGATTTGCTTGGAACCGTAAAGAATATTATCAATGTGATTCTAGGCGTGCTTGGTGTTGTGGCTGTAGTAGTGATTATCTTGGGCGGGTTTACGTTTATGACATCCCAAGGTGATGCTGGCAAGGTAATGAAGGGGCGTAATACGATTTTGTGGGGTGTTGTTGGCCTCATTGTGGCGCTTTTGGCGTTCGCGATCGTGAACTTTGTGTTGAGGAATGTGGGGGTTGGCGGTGCTAGAGACCCAGAATATGGACTCGAAGAAGGCAGCGGTGGGGCAGGTGACACGGGCCCATCTTATGGCTTTGAATAGGGCTGATAACATTGTCTGACTGGATTTTAGTGAGTTGGTTCTTGTGGGGAGGACCAATTTTTTGTGGTGTGGTGGGATATGTATGTAGTCGGTGTGGACGAATGCGAGCTGGGAATAGTGGGGTTGTGGTGATTGAGGCTACGTATTGTGTATTGCGGAAAAGGATTTTGGAGGTTTGAGTATTGTTATACATACAACTAAAAACCGCCCGGTGGGGCGGAATTTAGTGTGTGAGTAAAACCTGAAAGGTTTTGTTGTCGAACGACGTTGTTGAGCTATTGGATAGCGATTTTCTTTGGAGCGTCCTGTTGTTCTTTTTCGAAGGAAATGGTGAGGACGCCGTCTTTGAGCTCGGCCTTGACTGTGCCTTCTTCTTCTTTGACTGGAACAGGGAGAGCAATGGTGCGAGAGAACTCACCCCAATAACACTCTTGAATATGCCAAGCGGTGGTATTTTCGTCTTCCCCGCCGCTCAAAATGCCGGAAATTGTCAGGATGTTGTCGGAAATCGTCACGTTGAGATCTGACTTGGAAATGCCAGCCGTGCGAGCTTTAACAACTAGTTTATCCGCGGTTTCGTAGACATCTACGGCGAGCTGTCCTGGAAAATCGTCGGTATCTTCCCACCCATCATTTACCCCCGGATCTGATGGTTCATCAACGTTGAGGATAGCCTTTTCATTACGGTCGATGACTGGAGCCGGTTCGGCGTCATCGAGGAATGCACGGGCTAAATCGTCTTCCATCAGCATATCGGCATCATTAGTGCGAGCCATTGCTTGAATTACCTCCGTTATATTGTTATGCTTTATTATAATGGTAATCTGTAGTAAAATCAATAGTAATTGTGAGTTTCATTGTAAAAAATACAACAAAATGGAGGCTGTTTGACCTAGTTTGTCCGCACTCTTGTAGGGGTTGTGGACGACTGGGAGCGGTGCTGTGTGAGTGTTGTAAAAATAACATAAAATCGGCGAAGGTGGCGATTTGTCCGCTCTGTAAATGTTCGGTTGCGATGAAGACGGGAAAATGTCCGGACTGCGAAGTTGCCTTTTGCTGGTTGGGAGTGGTTGGATGGCGTGAGGGCGCGCTAGCAAAATTGGTGAAGGATTTTAAATATAAATCGGTGCGGGCGGCGGGAGAGGTTTTAGTGGAGTTGTTGGACGAGCGAGTGCCGGAGGATTTGGGCGGGATGTGTGGAGGGGTTGAGGGTACGGGGAGTGGCTTGAAACGGAATGATGAGGTTGAGGTGGTGGTAGTTCCCCTGTCGACGATTGGGCGACACGTGCGGGAGCGGGGTTTGGACCATACGGCGATTTTAGCAAAGAAGTTGGCGAAACGAAGGGGGTGGAAATATGAGAAGACTTTAGGGAGGGCGACGGATGTGGTGCAGGTAGGGACGAAGGCGACGGAGCGGAAAAAGCAGGCGGAGAATACTTATGAGGTGGTGCGGGGAGTGAGTGGCGAGAAATTATATTTGTTGGTGGATGATGTTTGGACGACGGGCGCGACAATGCTGGCGGCGGAGAAGGTTTTGCGCGAGGCGGGGGCGAAGAAGATTGCGGGAGTGGTGCTCGTGACGGGGAGATAGGGATTTGGTGATGGTGTGTGGTGGTGTTGGGGCGTTTGGTGGACGCGGGTTGGAGCGGGTGATAGTGCAGAATAAATATTACCAGCTTAGTTGATGAATTTGGGAGATATGAAAAGACGCCCAGGTGGGCGTCTTGGACTTGTCTATGGTTGATTTAGGCGATGAACTGAGTGAGTAGGAGAAGGGATTGATCGGTTTCTGGGGCGCTGTAGCTGCCGATGGTGTTGAGGACGAATTTGACGATGGCATAAGCGAGGACGGCGATGATGAGACCGATGATGGCGTAGAGGATGGTGTTTTTGGCGTCAGTAATCTTCTTGCTATCGCCGCCAGAAATGATATAGCGGACACCGCCCCAGATGAGCATGATGACGGAAAGAGCGCCAACAATAGCGAGGGCGATGCTAGTGAGCTGAGTGAAAACACCTTCAGGACCGATGAGGTCGGCAGGCATACCTTCGGCCCGGGCGATTTCGGCACCTTCCTGGACGGTGAGAGCCATGGCTTTGCCGGCGCAGAGCGTCAAGCAGGCGCCGATGCCGGTGATGATTTGTAGAACATTTTTCGCAAACTTCATTTGATTCTTCTCGCAGTTATATGATAATGAATTACTTAACTTATATTATAGCACAAAAGTATGAAAGAGGAAGGATTTTGGATGGGGCGGAGCTTTTCGGGGGTTGATGGGGGAAGTTTTACACAAAATAGTATCTTATGGTATAATGGAGGGTATTCGGAGGGTTACCCAAGTGGCTGAAGGGGACGGTTTGCTAAATCGTTAGTCTGGGGAAACCTGGAGCGGGAGTTCGAATCTCCCACCCTCCGCCAAGCGAAACTACATCGTCAGTTTTCACGTTTAAGAGCGTCGCAAATGGCTCTTTAACAGAGAAAGCGACGATTTTTTCTTGGTCAAAATAAAAGTTCGAAAAGATTTCGCGTAAAATTAGGTCTTTTCGAACTATCGAGGCTTTTTCGAACTGCTTCGGCACATTTTTAATCTTTTCCTCGAACTCTTCCGGCGTATAACGCTTACCTACATCACTACGCTCAGCAAGTTTTTTCTCGTTCTTGGCAATTCTTTTCGAGATTTCGTCGATAGCGTCAAGGTTAATCGAAATCTTTTCGTTTCGTTCGTCAATCATTCGTGGGTCGTCGAGTTTCGTAATTTGTTCTGCAAGGTCATCGTTCCGTTTCCGCAACTGCTCAATCCGCGTTTTATCAACCGTAATTTCACTCCTAAGGGCTTTTTTCGCGGTTTTCGATAATTCCTTTGTTTCTTCCAAATAGGTGGCGTAGGCGTCTTTTGAGAGTCTTGAAAACACTTCTGGTAAAATCTCCGTAATGTTGTCGAAGATTATATGACCGCGAATTTCTCGTTTCTTCCGGGGACATTTCGGATTACGACACCGGAAATATAAATACTGACTACCGCCACTCTTCTTTTTACCAGTCTTATAAACGCTCATCGGTCGAGTATCATGGCACAAATCGCAGAAAACTCGGTTGCGACACGGCAAAAAGATGTCTTTGCGTTTATCTTTCCCACGTTTACTCTCCGGCACAAGGTCTTTGACTTGCATAAACTCGTCTTTTGTAACGACCGGTCGGAAATCAAGACCGAGTGCCGGGTCAGTCAAGTCAACAGTTTGCTCGGCTTGGTTTAATATGCCGTAGTAAAATGGGTCATTAAACATTCTGCTAAGCGTTGAATCATCCATTTTCATTTTTCGCCATTCGTCAACTCGTCCACCGGTGGCTTTGTCTTCCGGATGATAATGTTTTTCGTAGTCATTCGCCCTCAAATATTCGGAAATTGCCGGGTATTCTTGCCCAGCCATCCGCATTTCCCAAGCCGTCCTAATCAATTTGAAGTTGTCATTGCCGTGGTGGTCGGGTTCGTAACGTCCATTATGCTGAATGTAGCCGTGTTTTGGTGTTCCTCCGGACAAACCCTCTTTGAACCGTTTACCAACGGCACTTCGAACTTTGAGCCCCAAGTCATCCGAGTAATGTTTCGCGAACACAAACAACATCCCGAGCAACATTTTGCCGTTCGGGTCATTACTGAACGTGTGTGAGTGAAACCGTAAATCTTTGATTTCGTGCTTGTCGAGCATATCTATGATTTTTCCGCTCTCGACAGAGTTTCGGGCTAAGCGATCGGGGTGCCAAGCAATAATCCCACTAATTTTACCGGTTTTTATCTCTTTTAGTAGTTCACTAAACAGAGGTCGGTTGTCGGCTTCCATTGCTGATTTCGTTTCTCGTATCGGTTCACCAACTACCGTCAACCCAAGCCGTTTCGCCAATGCCTGGCAGTCGGTAATCTGGTCGCCAATAGACCGGACTTGTCGCCCCTCATCCTCAGTTGATTTTCGAGCGTAAATCTTATATTTCACCTCTTCTCGACACCAATCATCATATGAAATATCGGGGTGCGTTTCCGCAATCGTCGCGTGTGATTTCTTCATCGTCGTTTATTCCAATCTGTTATTTCGAAAACTCAATTAAAATATCGTAAATAATCTTGCCATATTCCACCGTCTTAACCTGTTGAATGAGTTCGAAAATAACTTTACTTTCTCCGTCAATTTTAGCACAAACGTGCTTATTTCGCAAGAATACGCAACTTCTTTCGAAATCTCTACCCATGTTGAACTTCTTACTCTCCAACAAGTCAACCAAATAAACCCGATATATAACATCGTAAATATCGTATAAAGCCTTTTACAGCCGTTTTTAGGCACTTTCGAACTCAAAGACACATAAACACTCATCTCGAACGCTTCAAGCGGAATGCTGGGCATCCTAACGCGTCAAATAAGAAACTCTCACCAAAATAACATCTTATTTAAGTTCACTGAGTAACTCAACGTATATCATTTTGGTGTTGTCAGATAATTCTCCGTTATTAATTAAATCGCTAATAATTTGTTTAAGTTGTTCTTTTGTTAATAAATTTTGCACTGTCAGTAGGATAACGTTTTCCATATTTTGCATAAAAGCATCTATTACGTATTGGTCGTAAGCATTAAGTTCTAAAAAATATGCTCCAGCAACAATGGATGTTCTCTTATTTCCATCACAGAATCCATGATTCTTTGCAATTGAGAATATTAGATGAGTAAGTTTATCCTCAAAATCGGGATAATAGTCATCGTTACATATAAATTCTAGACAGCCACGAAGCAACCCCTCGTTAAGAATGCCGACATTACCGCCAGATTTTTCAATAACCTCATTATGTTTATCAACTAAATCGTCGAAAGTAAAATAAGTAATATACCGCATAATTTTACTTGTCTTTCAGTCGTTTTAGCATTTTTAGATTATCATTAATCCTATCAGTTAGTGCTTTACTTTTTTCTCCCAAGAACCTCTCATAGTCATCTTTATTTAGGGGGTAAATATACTCACTTAGATGTTCGTGTTGTTTGTTTCTTAACCCATTGTCAAGACTCGCCATGTTTCTGCGAGCTAGCTCTACTTGGGGTTCAAAAGATGGATGTTTAGCGGTATTTTCGAAAACTTCATCTGTTTCATCACGAGTCAATGTTCTGCCTAATTGCAAACTTTTCTTTTTTAACTCCTCTGCCACCGTGTTTTCAAAACTGGAAATGGCAGATAGTACTTCGGCATAAAGCGTTTCTCTTACTTTGTCATTTTTGCTTAGTTCCAGAAGTCTTTTATAATCAGCTGCATTTTCACGAAAAATAACTTTATATACCTTATCATTATAATTTGGATATTTTGCTCTATCTGTTTTATCTGTCACATAGTTCTTTAAAGCATCACGAAATTTCCTATTATAGTTTTCATTATAATAGGAAGCTAATAAGAACTTTTCATCCCGCTGATTAATATACTTTGTATTGCCCCCAGCAAGACGAGTAATAGTATTCGTAGCAATGTTTAACATTAGGCTACGCAATTGTTTTGCTCGCTCACTGTCATTAAGTAGCATCGCAAGATTCAAAAAGGTTTTAACAGTGAAAAGCCCTTGCCTGGTCATTTTTTCTAGGTTGGTTCCGACATCGATGTCGGAACCAGAATAAAAGTCCTTCAGACGTTGTCCCGATACTATTTCATATACGTTTTACACTAATTCATCTTTATATTTAATTAAATATCGATCAATAGTAATTACGCTTACTTAGAAAAAAGAATCTACTTG
>CANAUU010000024.1 GCA_947364965.1 uncultured Candidatus Saccharibacteria bacterium
CGATCACCGAAGGATGGGGCTTTGAGGACGAGGGTGTTGAAGACGCCTTTGAGTTTGTTCAAGACCAAGACAGAGAGAGCTTCGCCGGAAACTTCCTCGGCGATGATGACGAGGTCTTTGCGGCCGGCCTGGGCGCATTGCTCGAGGAGTGGGATAAGTTCCTGGGCGCTGCTGATTTTT
Organism: uncultured Candidatus Saccharibacteria bacterium; assembly: GCA_947364965.1. Taxonomy (GTDB): domain Bacteria; phylum Patescibacteriota; class Saccharimonadia; order Saccharimonadales; family Saccharimonadaceae; genus Nanosyncoccus. The sequence continues at coordinate 181 of CANAUU010000024.1, forward strand.
TTGTCGGTGATAAGGACGAGGGGTTTCTCGAAGAGAGCTTCTTGGCGGTTGGTGTCGGTGACGAAGAAGGGCGAAGAATAGCCTTTGTCGTAGGTGAAGCCTTCGACGATTTCCTGCTCCATTTCGAGGCCTTGACCTTGCTCGACGGTGACGATGCCGTCTTTGCCTATTTTGCTGATGACGTCGGCGATGAGCTGGCCGATTTCTTTGTCGCCAGCGGAGATGGAAGCAACTTCGGCAACTTTTTTGTCATCGCCTTCGATTTTTTCGGCGGATTTTTCAATGCCTTTGATGATTTCGGCGCCAGCTTCTTCAATTCCCTTGCGAAGTTCCATAGGGTTGACGCCGGCGGCGATGAGTTTGTTAGCTTCGTTCAAGATATTGTAGGTCAAAACAGTGACGGTGGTGGTGCCGTCGCCAGCAACTTTGTTGAGCTTTTGGGCAGCAGATTTGATGAGTTTGGCGCCGATTTGTTCGCCGAGGTTTTCTTCGGTGGAGCCGAGGTCGACGGCCTCGGCGACGGTGACGCCGTCATGGGTGATGGTTGGACCACCGTAGGATTTCTCGATGACGACGTTTTGGCCCTTCGGACCGAAGGTGACTTTGACGGCATCGTAGAGTTGTTTGGCGCCGGCGAGGACTTTCTCGCGGGCTTCGTTAGTATAGAAAATCTTTTTTGCCATTTTGATTCCTTTGATTATTGACAACTAGATTGCTGTTAGTTTGCCTAGTAGGAGCGAACATCTCGCGCAAGGAATTCCTCTTGAGTTTTCCTAGCGGGCGCAAAAGTTCCGCGAACTGTCGCGCTGACTTTTGCTAAAACTAAAGATGAATTCTTTGGTTCGATGTTTTATACTCCTACTAGGCAGACTAACAGCAACCAGTTGTCGATATAATTAAATAAATTAAAGTACTAAAAATTTATAAAGTGGCGAGGACGTCTTCTTCTTTGAGGATGATGTAGTCGGTATCATCGATTTTGACGTCGGTTGTGGAATAGGATTTGTAGATGATTTTGTCGCCTTTTTTGACGGTTTTGACGTCGGGGCCGACGGACTCGACGACAGCGTAAGCGGGAGTCTCCTTCGCCTCACCGAGTAAAATACCAGATTTGGTTTGGGTCATAGGCTCTTCTTTGACGGCGACGACGCGGTCAGCTAAGGGTTTTAGTTGCATAATTCTCCTTTCGTACCTCTATATTAGCGCAGATTTTTAGCACTGTCAAGACATGAGTGCTAAATAATTATGGTTTTTGGGGTGAAGTCCGTGGGGAGATTATTCAAAGTAAATATTTTTCTCAAAGTAATTGATTTTTTCAAAGTAGTTTGGTATATATAAAGTATAGTATAAGGAACAAAGTATGGAAACAGCACAAATTAAAGCGAAGCTCTCAAATGGATTTCAAATAACGGTACCTAGTATGGTTCGGAAGGCATTAGGGCTGGAGGCAGGCGATACGTTGGATATTGCTCTTGAGGGGAATAGAGCAGTTTTGGTGAAGGCGGAGACTCGGGAAGAGACGATTGCGCGAGTTTTCGCGGAGATGGATCGGATTAACGAAGAGGCTAGAAAGAGGATGACTCCGGAGCAGAAGAAGCGTTGGGAAATGATGAAAGGGTGGACTGTGAATCAATATCATGAATATTTCGATAATCTACCGGAGACTAAGGCTTATCTGAAGGAGAAATATGGCGTTTAGAACTCGAGAATCGTTGGACACGAATATTATTTTGCGGATAATGCTGAAAGATATCCCAGAGCAATGCTTGCGGATACAGGATTTGTTTCTGCGACAGGGTTGCGTTTATGATGTGGCGGATTTGGCGATTACAGAGGCGGTTTATGTGATGCAAAAGAATTTTACGAGACATGAAGTTGTGAAGATGATAAAACTTTTATTTGAATTGCCGGATATTCGGGCGAATTTTGGGCTTTTTGAGCGAGTGCTGCCGATGTACTTGGAGAATCCGAAGTTGTCGTTTAATGATTGTTGCTTGGCGGGATATGCAGCGCTGAATGAGGCAGAACCGTTGTGGACATTTGACAAGGATTTGGCGAAGACGTCAGGGACGGCGAAGCTGTTGGGATAGGGGTTCTAAGTCTGGGCGAGGTAGGTTTGCCTTATGTCAAAGAGACGCCTGCAGCGGAAAATATCTGTCTTTGTCGGTCTATGATCGTGGAAAGCGGTTCTTTTAGTCCCTTTTGCATAAGGTAAACTTGCTTCGCTTTGACCTTAGATTATCTTTACTTCGTTTTAGTTGTGTTGTCTTGTTTGCGAGGTTTCCGCCCCAGCCGCCGCCCTATCAAGTAGATTTTGCTTTTTTCTCATCTTCCCGTGTGATGCGTTTTGGGAAGATGAGTTTTGTTTCACGAGAGGTCTGTAGGCGATTTGTTTAGCGTCGTTTGACTTCCTATGAAACATGAGCGTATATAGTTTGATATCGAATTGTAAAAAAGGAATAGGTATGTGCTATATCGTTGACTATATATGTATTAGTATATGGAATTGTTTGGAGGGCATCCATATATTATTGACTACTTGGTAGGTGCGGTGGCTGGGGCGGATGGCATAAGGTGCGACGTCTGGCTTGTTGGGATTTAGCGGGCGAGACAGCGAACAGAGAAACCAGCTTGACGACCAGCCGTATATGAAGGAGTGACGACGCTTGCGTCAGCGAAGTTCAGATTAAGAGCAGCTGTCCCATTAGAGTCCGGCGTGGATGACCAATAGAAGCCATAATCGCCAGCGCGAGAGAATAGAACATCAACAGTTTGATCGACGGCGCCGCCTCTTACAAAATACAATGGGGCACTAGTCAGTTTAGCTACGCTTGTTCCAATTGTGTAAAGATTTACCAAGTTTCCAAAAGAACCAGTGTTAGCGTTGTTAGTAGTTGGTAGCTTCCAACCTTTTGGGCAAATAGAACTTGAGGCTTGGTCAGTAGCAATAGCCCCACCGGATCCAGCTGTTGCGGTATTCCACTGGTAATAATTGCCAACAATATAATGAGCATCGGTGTCCTTATTTTGTGTGGTTGGTGTGGCGTAAGCCGTAAACTGTTTTGAGCATTGCGAAATTTCGTTATTTGGATAACCACAGCTCTTTGGGACTGTTGGATCGGTAATTATATAATTTCCTAAGCTCCAAGATCGCTGTCCAGTATTATCTACTAAAACCGTAGAACTTATAAGTCTTGGCAGTAGTTGCGCCAGGAATTATATTTGCACTTTTCTCACCAACAAGGTCTTTAGTATTGCTTTTTAAATAAACCGCATAGCCGCCGGAGTTCTGTACGGAAACAGTTGCCGTAACATTAATTTGCGCAGATTGGCCACCGCTCGTAGTTGGCGTAAGTGAAGTTGAACCAGAAGAAGGGGTAAAGGAAATATTGACAGTGGAGGCAGTGGCGGCGGGCATAACATTAGCATCTTGGTTAGTTATTTCGGAGCTATTTTCTGAATCTTCGAGGGCGCGGGCGGATGAATTGGCGATAGGGTTGATGAGTAGGAATGCTAGAGTGAGTAGGCTTAAGCAGCTAGCTTTTCCGATGGTTGAACTTGTATTTGAAATACGAGTTCGTTGACGCTTTTCCTCTGTAAAATTATAATTTCTTTGGCTTATTTGCATAAGGGCCCTCCTTTTGGTTTGTATGAACACCCCGGCGGGCCAAAGTAAAAGCTTCAAGACCTAATACAAAAATGACACCGCAAGGGTGTTCAACAAACTATTCTACGAGCATCGCACTCAAAGTAGTAGCCTGAACCTTACGGTGCCATTTTACTACTTTAATGCGACGAAGCGGTACATAACAAAAACGCGCTCGTATATTTTATGAATAATTTGTTGAACAATTTAATTATATCACGAGCAAAATGGTTTGTGTGAAAATTCGAAATCTTATAAAATAACATGGTGTTTTGTGAGAAAGTCGGAATAGATAATAAATAACCTTGTGCGGGTGTATAATAGAGGAAAGAAGTGGAGAGAATATGAGTTTGAAGAGTTTTGTGGAGAAAGTGCCGTTTTATGACGAGCTGGTGTTGCCACTGCACTTTGGGCAGGCGGTGGCGGCGGGAGTGAAAAATGGTTGGCCGGGCAAGAAGATGCGAGTGATTGCGGTGACGGGGACGAACGGCAAAACAACGACGTGTTTTATGATTTGGAAAATGCTGAATGCGGCGGGGCATAAGACTGGGTTGCTCACGACGGTGGCTTGGGGCGGGGTAAACGGGGACGAGAATGATATTGTCGATTCGACGGATGGGGCTGCGGCGAAGGACGCAATGCGGATGCATAAACAGTTTGAGCATATGACGACGGAGCGAGTGGGGGTGTTGAACGAGCGGATGAAGGCGATTTATGAGGCGGGGGCGGAGTTCCTCGTCCTCGAGACGACGTCGCATGCGCTAGTGCAATCTCGGATATTGGGGGTGCCGGTGGAGGTGGGGGTGCTGACGAATATTACGCATGAGCATCTTGATTATCATAAGACGTTCGAGAAATATCGGGCGGCGAAGTTGAAATTGTTCAAGAAGGCGAAGTATGGGGTGGTGAACGCGGACGATCCAAACGCGGGATATTTCGTGGAGAAATATGCGGATAGTGATATATATACTTATGGGATTGAGGAAGGGCGGTTCCGAGCAGTAGAGGTGGAGCTGGATGCAGCTGGGGTTAAATATGCATGTCATGATATGAATGGCGAGTGGGGGGATTTGGTGATAGAAACACAGATTCCAGGGAAGTTTAATGTTTATAATTCCCTGGCGGCGGTGGGGGTGGGGCGGCGAGTGGGACTCGCGGAGGAGGAGATTGCGCGGGGGCTGAGGTCGCTGGAATCGGTCGAGGGGCGGATGACGCGGATTCGGGAGGGACAGGATTTTGAGGTGATTGTGGACTATGCGCACGCGCCGGATGCGCTAGAGAAGGTGTTTGAGAGTGTGAGGCACGGAGTCGATAAGGGACGAAGAATTATCTCGGTGCACGGGGGTGCGGGGCGACGGGATCCGTCGACACGGCCGATTCGAGGGGAGATTCTGGGGCGAGAGAGCGACGTGGTGATTATTACGGAAGATGATTCGCGGGATGAGGATCCGAAGGAAATTGCGGCGATGTTTGTCGAAGGAGCCGAGAAGTCGGGCAAGAAACTGGGAGAGGATTTGTTCGTGGAAATCGATCGAGAGAAGGCAATCCGAAAAGCGGTCAAGATGGCTAAGGCTGGGGATTTGGTCTTGATTCTGGGGAAGGGGCATGAGAAGACGATTTTGCGCGCGGATGGGCCACACGAGTTTGAGGATATTAAGGTGGCGCAGAAGGTGCTAAAAGAAAGGTAGATAAGGCAGCTGTTTCGTGAATCCTTCTTTTTTCGAGGCGCGTCGCCAGCGCCCGTCGTTACGGGGCTGTCGCGCTCTTCCTCGTCGTAACTCCGGATCCTCTCAAAAAGCAGTATTAACGAAACAGCCCAACTTATATTTTTTAGCTCTGAATTTTTCAAAAATCCTTTGTTTTTGGTGTCATTTGGCTGCGCAATGGGTGGCAAAATGGGTTCTGGTTGAGGGCTTGTGTGGCTATTGGGTGTTCGTTGGGTAGCCATTGGGGGCAAGCGTTTGAGGGGCAAAAAAGGAGAGGTCTTTGACCTCTCCTGAATTGTCCTAGAGCGTTAGATTATTCTAGGTCGTGAGCTTAGGTCTCTTATTTGTCGGACTTTTTGTCGTCGGCTTTGGTTTCTTTTTCGGCGACTTTGTCTTCGGTGTTTTCAGCGGCTGGAGCGGCAGGAGTGGTTGGCTGGGCGTAAGCAACAGGAGCGGCAACAGTGTAGCCTTTGGCGGCGAGGGCGGTGTCGCCTTGAACGAGGATGATGATACCTTCGACGAAGCCCCAGATGCCGCTACCCATGATAGCAATGTAAGAGAGGAACATGAGGAAGCCAAAGAAGAAGCCCATGAATGGAACCTGGGCGGTCAGGGCGACCATGACAGCGGAAAGCATGATCAAGAGGAAGCCACCGCCAGTCAAAGCGACGTGGATGACGCCTTTTTTGTTTTCGCCAAGATACCAGTTGTGGGCACCGAAAGCACCGAGGAAAATGCCAAGAAGGCCAGCGGCGACGGAAGATTTGATGCCGGTCGGGATGGTGTTCTGGAAAGCTGGGTTCCCTGTTGGTTGGTTAGTGTTTGGCGTGGTGTTTGGGTCCATAAGATCTCCTTAGTAAATATAATAATTAAGTTGATTATAGCGGGATTTGGCGGGAAAAGCAAGGGGGTGGGGTTGAGTTGGCTAGAGGCAAGGTTTGTGGTATAATATAGGAATGAAGATTTTGGCGATTGAGAGTTCTTGTGATGAAACTGCGGCGGCGGTGATTGAGGATGGGGTGAAGATTTTGAGCAATGTGGTGGTGTCGCAGGTGGATATTTTTGCGGTGTATGGTGGAGTGATTCCAGAGGTGGCGGCGCGGTCGCACCTGGAGGCGATTTTGCCGGTGGTGGAGAAAGCGCTGGCGGATGCGGGTGCGGCTGCTGGCTTGGGGCGAGGGTTGACAAAGGACGAGGTTGATGCGATTGCGGTGACGCATACACCGGGGTTGATGGGGTCGCTGTTGATTGGGACTTTGACGGCGAGGATGTTGGCGATTCTTTGGGGAAAGCCGCTGTATGCGACGCACCATTTGAAGTCGCATATTTATGCGAATTGGCTAACAAGTGAAGAAGGTCTGACAATTTGTCCTCAGTCAGAGGTGGGCGCCACGCCGGAGTTTCCGTTGGTGGCGATGGTGATTTCTGGGGGGCACACGCAGATTATTTATATGCCGGAGCATAATAGTTTTGAGATTATTGGGACGACGCGGGATGATGCGATTGGGGAGTGTTTTGATAAGGTGGCGAAGATTTTGGGGTTGCCGTATCCAGGGGGACCGAGTATTGCGAAGTGTGCGGCTGGGGGTAATCCGGAGAAATATAAGCTGCCGCACCCGAAGGTGGATGGGCTAGATTTTTCTTTTTCGGGGTTGAAAACGGCGGTGCTTCGGGCGGTGCAGGGGGAGTTGGGGTTGCCGATTACGACGCCGTCGTTTGAGCTGAAGGAGCATTTGACCGAACAGCAGCGGGCGGATTTTGCGGCGTCTTTTCAAGCGACGGCGTGTGATATTCTGATCGAGAAGCTGAAAATGGCCTTAAAAGCGCATACAGAGGCTCGGAGCGTGGTGTTTGCGGGCGGGGTGAGTGCTAATAAGGTTTTGCGGGAAAAGGCCTTAAAAGCGTACTTGGGGGGTTCTCAAGGCGATTTGGAGGGGACTTTGGGGGACGTTGAGGGGCTGAGGGTTGATGATTTGAGGGTGTATTTCCCGGAGCCACGGTTTGCGGGTGATAATGGGGCGATGGTGGGGGCGGCGGCGTATTTTGAGGTGGTGAGTGGGGTGGAGCCGACGGATCCGTATAAATTGTCGATTGCGCCACGGACGGCGATTGGATAGGGGCCTATAGGGCGCGATGAATGCGGGGTGTTGTGGGGGTGGAGTTTTGAGGTGTTTGGGGTGTTGTGATTTTCACAAAAGGGGTTGTCGGGAGCGGGAGGGTTTGATAGAATAGGGACATGTTCTTTTCATCAGAGGTCGGAGTTTAGGCGTGACGCTTGCTTTGATGTTTGGTGACGGGCATTGTTCGCCGGCAGAAATCTGCGGTTCGGGTATTATCTGATAGTAGTAGGTAAAGGGCAATAGCTCGTACTGGCTGAGGTCAGATTTGGTCGCAAGGATGCGACTTGCCGTTATCCGTGGATGGCGAAGATCTTTAAGAATTGAGAAAGGAGTTGATAGTTCTGCGGGCTGATGTTCCTCAGAAGCTTCGAGATCGGGTGCGTTGCTATCCGATTCGAGCACATCCCAGGTGATTCCCTTCGGCTGGATGGCCGAGGAATTCCTAGAAACCTAGTGTTGTGGAGCAAAGCGAGTGGCAACTTCCGCCCAAGTCTTTAATCCGCGGTGCGTGATCCCCATGAAGGAGAATGCCTATGAGAAGTGCGAGAAATTTCGCGCGTTTCGTGGCGCTGTTGGCGGCACTTGCCATGTCCTTGGCGGTTTCGTTGATGGTTTCTCCGCTGATGATCTTGATTGGTTCGGTCGTATTCCTGGCGGTATGCTTGATGGGCATGTCAAAAGGCGACAAGGTTATGACATCTAACGCGAGAGACGGCCCCGTCTCATCCGCGGTCGATGCTCCGCTCGACGACCAGGCTATGATGAGATCTCAGCGGCGCCAGTGGGCGCGTGAGTATCCGGTAGGGTTTCGATTGTGCCGTTCGACCACTAAACACGACGCAACTGGACCTCTGTTTTCGGTCAACAACTGCATAATGAAGCTGTCCGGCTGGGCAAGTTTGCTTTGGTCGGCGGTTGGCGCGATGAAACGCCCGTTCAGATGGGCGCTGTCGCGCACGGATCAGTGCAACCTGTATGCGTTCAACGCGAATGATCAGTGCTTGTTGCCGGGTGCGGCGGTTGCTTGAGGCAGGAGCGCTGCCCTACTACTCGGCAAGGGGCTGCGTAGTGAAATTTCGTGTAAGTATATGACGATGGCCCTGGGTCGCCCGAGGAGCGGTTGACCCAGGAGGTTTTACGGATTCACATTGTAAGTTTTCGTGTATTATTCCCTTCTCTTTCTTCCGTCGCAATTGCGACACGGCCTCAACTGGCTTTGCTGGTTGGGGCCTTTTTCATGTTTGGGGTCTGGTATTTTATTGTTGGATTTATGGGGTGTTTGAAGTTTGATAGTGGGTTTAGTGGTGATGCTCGATTGTTTAATGAGGTTTGATGAGGATTGGGGCGGTTGTGGTATAATAGAGGAAATAATTGCGAGGAAAATATGAGTGACGGGGAGCTGGGCGTGAAGCCCGGGGGAGGTGAGGTTTGTGGAGGTGAAAGGGGTTTCGATAGCGGTGAGGGGCCTGACAAGGTGTTTGGGCATTTTTTGCAGTCGGAGGATTGGGAGAAGTATGAACAAGCGGAGGGGCATGAAACGCGGCGCGTGAGTGGGGAGGGGTTTCGGGCGATGGTGGCGGTTCATGAAACGGCAATGGGACGATACTTGTTTTGTCCGTATGGGCCGGAACTTTGGAAAGTTGAGGGGCATGATTTGAAGTGGTCGCTCGAGCAGGCGCTTAATTCCCTGTCGCAGTTAGCGAAGAAGGAGAAGGCGTTTTTTGTGCGGGTGGAGCCGACGGTGGGGTTTTCTGAGGCGGAGATGACTGGGATGGGGTTAGTGCGTTCGCACGATTTGGATCCAGCACATACTTGGGTCATGGATTTGACAAGTGGTCAAGAAAGTTTGCTTGGTGGGATGGAAAAACGGAAGGTGCGATATTGGCGAAATTATCAAAAGCGGGGGTTTTCGATGCGGCAGTCGAAGAACCCGGAGGAGATTGGGCTGCTTACTTCCCTACTCAAGGCACTGGGCGATCGAGATAATTTTAATCCGCAGGATGAGACACATTTGAAGCGGCAACTCATGGCAGGTTTTGCGACGTTGTATATTCTGGAGGCGCCGGCAGATTTTGGAGTTGCGGGGGAGGATGGTTCTGCAGGCGTGAGGAGCGCGGCTGGTCCTGTAAATGTCGTTTCTGGGAGTGCGGGTGAGGTTTCTGTAGGCGCGTCGGGGGTTGGCTCTGTGGCTGAAAAGAGTGGCATTGGAGCTGGGGGGGAGAAGAAAGTGATTGCGGCGGCTTTGATTTATGATTATGATGGGGTGCGGTATTATGCGCACGCGGCGGCGGATGAGAAGTTTATGAAGTATGCGCCGGGGTCGATTGTGCTGATTCAGATGATTATGGATGCTTGTCTGGCGGGGATGCGAGTGTTTGATTTCTGGGGGATGACGACGTCGGAGGATCCAAAGCATCCGTGGTATGGGTTTACGCAGTATAAGAAGTCGTTTGGGGGGCGGCAGGTGGATTATGCGGGGACGTGGGATTTGCCGGTGGATAAGGCGAAATATCGGCTATATCAGGGGGTGAGGGCGGTGAACCGAGTGATGCGGAAGAAGAGATAATATATATTCGTCGAAGGACCATAAGAGAAGTTTTTGTGTTTTCGTTCGGTATGGGTGTGCCGCTTCTTATCTAAAGATGTGGAGCCGGCGCAGCCTGGTCGTCAAGCTGCAATGTCTCGCAAAAATACGAAAACTTCTCTTATGGTCTTTCGGAATTATTAGGGTTTTGTGGTTGTGGGATTGGCGGCTCCCTGGGTTCTATGGTTTTGAGCCGGTTTCTAGGTTTGGACTAGTTTTTTGGGCTTACTTTTCTCTTTCGGGGGTGGCGGTTATTCCCTGTTAGCGATGGGTTTGGGTTTGGTTCCCTGTCGGTGTTGATGCTGATGGGGATTTTTGATGACTTGTGATTGAGGTGGGCAGTTTTGAGCGAAATTTTGAGGTTTTGGTGGTTCCCTGTTCTATAGGCGGTGGGAGTTGCGGCGGTTGGAGTAATAGGAGGCGGATACAAAAAGAACACGTCTACAAAAAGACATGTGAAATTGCTTGACTTTGTGGAAAGTCCTATCAAATAAACATAGACAATATCATACCGAATATGGTATTATATTGAGTTTTCCTATTTGAAGAAATGTTTGTCTTGCCTTCCGAACCACTATGTCCACTCATAAGTAATTCGTTAATTCCATTATAGCGTGAGGGGAATGGGATGTCAAGGATTTTGGTGTGAATTTTTGGCGCCAAAATTACAGGGGTGAGTGTGGGCTGTGCGGGTTTTAATAGGGAAGAATGGCGGCAGGGAAAATGAGGGAATTTGGACAAGATTTGCGGTCGGTGACACGGGCGGAAGGGAATTGAAGATTGTGAGATTTTGGCGGAGTGAGATGGGAAACAGGGGTGAAGGCACGGAGGTTGGGATTTGGAAATGCGGACGTAATTGGAAAAGGGGCGTGTGGAGTTTATTGGGGTGGAGGGCGGAGGGGGAGTGAGGAAAAGGTGCTTATGTTTGAAATAATTTTAGTGAAAGTCAAGGCTTGGCACAACTAGGGTCGTAATATATAATGTTATTGTCTAAGTTAGTGTGAAAAATGAAGCCGCTGGTTTTGTTAGTCACGGAATTGTTTTGAATAGTGGTAGTATGTCGGAAACGGCATCGCAGTGATGCAGACTACTCTATTCAGAGCGGTTTCATACTGGCTTAGACACCCACTGCGGTGTCGTTTTTGTATTGGGCTTTGCGGATGGAGACGTAAGCTCGAGATTTATGACCCGCCTGGGGTGTTATAACCATAAAGGAGGGCTGTGATGCGAAGCCAAAGAAATCGGCAACAAAGCAAGAACCTGTGCCGAAATAGGCTAATAAGCCAAAGAAATAATAATTTTATAGAGAAGAAACGTCAGCGAACTAATTTTCTCAGAACAAGTTCAATTGTTGAGGGAATTAATTCAATTGTCGGAAAAACAAGTTATGTAGGATTAGCCACTCTATCGCTGGTGCTAGTCAACCCCATCATAAGTTCGCCAGTAAGCGCATCGGAGGAACCGGAAGCCGGCGGTGAGATGAGTGAAGAGGGCACGATTGATGATACTAATACAGATATCACCCCTCTCGCCTCTACCACCTCCACTGTCAATATTTCATTCTCTCCAACG
>CANAUU010000025.1 GCA_947364965.1 uncultured Candidatus Saccharibacteria bacterium
CCTCCGTCCCCGTATTTGTCACTTTAATCGCACAGCCTTCTTCCGTCTTTGGACAGTTCGCTGCATGACCCTCAAGCGTTTCTCCCGCCACCAAAGTCAAACGTACCCCACTCGGCGACATCTGTAATGAATTCGGAGAACTATTCTGCTCCTCCTCCGCCCAAGCTGTTCCCACCGGCAAAGTGACTACGCCCAGCACCAACCCCGCTAAGGCCAAAGCGCTTACAATAAACTTTTTCATTTGTTAAGCCTCCTTTCTCCGACTTCGTACACGACTTACCACCCAGAAAATCACACAGAAGATCAAAAGCAAGACGATAAACAAGAACCAAATCGGACACAAGAATACCAATTTCTCCGTCACGCTCACTTCGTCAAAAATCTTCACTGTCTGCCTCACCCGAAAAATCCCTAAATGCGGAGCACCGTCCCAAGAAAGTTCATTATAGCGGCGAGTTTCTGGCAAAATCGTCAGCTCAACCGGGTTCTCCTCGTTCGTATAAACTTCTTCATCACCGAACAATGGGAACACCTGCAAAATGTATTTCGCCTTGGCATGTATATTACCAGTGTTGCTCACCACGGAAGTCGCTGTAATCGGAGGATTAAAGATGAAACCAGGAACCTTGTTGTCAGAAATACTACCAGTCTTGCGTGTTGTACCGTTGATAGACGCAAGCACCCGAAAACCAACCTGCTTTGTCACTTTAAAAGCCGACCCCTCAACTTGATCACCATCGTCCGTCAGCATTTTCACATTAATTAAAGCATACTGACCACCAGCCGCCACATCACGCGGAACGCTAATTGTATATTCAACATCAACCGATCCATCCGCTTCAATCGAACCCGAATTCTTATCCACTGTAATCCACTTCGAAAGCTGCGTGTAATCACTCTCTGTCTCAGAATCAATATTATACTTCTCATCGACAATCGAATACGGAGAGAAATCTATCTCGTATCGAAATTCCTTCGACCCAGTGTTCTGAATCTTAAACTTCCCCGTATAAGTTTCCCCGGGCTTCAAACTCTTATCAATTTCCTCAAAACTCGGCGTCACCTGCAAACGGTACTCCGGAATCTCCTCAGCCGACACAAAACCCGCGGACGCCACTACCGACGCTACCATCGCAAGAAACGCCAACAATGCCTTTCTAACAAAATGATTGCTTTTCATTAACCTCCTTAATTCTTAACTTATTCTACCGCAAAAAATGAAATATAACAAGACTAAAATGGGCTCGATATTCACCAAAACAACCCCAAATCCCCATGATGCTGCCCACAACTAAGCTTCAGCCTAGCCGGGGGTTTAGGGATACAAAAACCGCCCCTCGAAAGGGGCGGAACAATCTAGGTAATTGTATTAGCTGTTGGTCGTAGCAGTGATAACGACTTCGTCTTCGTAGATACCCGCAGCAATGCTCGAGTCAACCACGACGCCGAAAGTCAAGGTAATCTTATCACCATCAGCATCGCTGGCACCCGTACTACGAGAAGCAAGTGCAAGCGGAGTAGTCTCAATGGCACGATAAACCTGACCAGCACCAGAAACAGCAACACCAGTAGTCGTAGTAGAAGCCTTGAAGCCCCAACCTTTGCTGCCCTTGGTCAAAGTAGCCGAAGCTGGAATACCATTCGTGGTATCGGTATCATCAGTCGTCAAAGCAGTCACAGCATTAGCATCCTTGATGTTGACATTGTAGCCAGAAGTGTTGTTGGTTTGGATGGTTAAGACCGTCGAACCTTCCTTAACATCCTGGTTAGCAGTGACGCCTTCAATTTTCACGGTATCATCCGCGGCATCAGCAGTCACGGAGATAGCTTCACCGACAACAGCTTGCGCAGTCACATTAGTGCTATCAGTAACGATTTGTGCATAAGAGCTTAGCGGCAAAGCAGCAACGCCCAAACCCGCAACGACGCCCAAAGCAACAATAGTTTTTGTCATCTTTGACATAATTTTTCCTTTTCAATATTTATTTTATGACCTTTGTACTTTTCATTATACATGAGGGCTTTTTGTATGTCAACAACTTTTTTCTCACAATTTTCACATTTTCGCCGACCAATTCGACTTTTCCACAACAGCCGAAAACCGCCCTTCCGGACGGTTTTCTAAAATCTCTAAACTAGAGCTGCTACTTCCCCTCCAACACTTCCACTCCCGGCATTTCCCCGCCAGCCAGCAATTCAAGCGCCGCGCCCCCACCCGTAGAAATCAACGAATAAGTCAGCGACGGGTCTTCCGTGTATAACCCTTCCACAAACCCCGAAGTATCACCCCCCAGAATAATCGACGTTTCATCATCCCGTTCGCCCAGAATCTTCGCCAAAATCGTCGACGAGGTCGAAAAAGCCGGATCCTCTGCCTTCCCTAGCAAGCCATTCCAAATCACCGTCTTCGCACCACTCACCATTCCCGCCATCTTCGCCGTCGCAATCGGCCCAATATCCAGCTTTGCTCCCTCGCCATCCTCATCAAAATCTTCTGCCACATAAATCTGCGCATGATCCGATTCATAACCATCCGCTGCTATCTTCCCCCCGATAATAATTCTATCCGCCACTGGCAAAAAACGATCAATCAACGGCTGTTTATCCGCCACCTTCGCCCCACCAATCACCGCCACTAACGGCCTTTCCGGCTCCGCCAATGCCTGACGCAACATCACCACTTCCTTCTCCAGCAACAGCCCCGCCACCGCCGGAAGCAGCCGAGCTACCGCTACCGTCGAAGTATGCGCCCGATGCGTCACCGCAAAACCATCCTGGACAAACAGCGTAGCCCCCGTACTTTCAACAATTTCCCGCGCAAACTCCTCCGAATTCTCTTTCTCGCGCGCATCAAACCGCAAATTCTCCAGCAGCAAAATCCCCCTCTCCGGCAAATCTTCCACTGCTACCTTCACTTCCGACCCACTCACCTCGTCTACAAAATTCACTGCCGAACCCGGCAACAATCCCGCCAAAGTTTCCGCCACCACCCGGAGCGACAATTTCTCATCTCGCTTCCCCTCTGGCCGCCCCAAATGCGACATCAATATCAATTTCTTCGCCCCATTCTCTAACAAATATTTCAGTGTCAGCAACCCCTCTCGAATCCGAAAATCGCTCGCCACCGCCGACTTGCCCTCATCCGTCACCGTAAGTGGCACGTTATAATCTGTCCGCACCAAAACCACCTGACCCTTCACCTCCACATCTCGTACCGTCTTTTTCTCAAACATACATCCTCCTTTTCTTTGATCTGCTTTCATAACGCAAGCTACCAAACCCCTAGCTTAGCTTCTCGATCTTTATCTCCAAATCTGTCCTACCCGACAGTCCCCTCAACCATGCCGAAAACTCCTCAATCCGGCTCTCGTCATTCGTCAACACAAACCCCTGCTTCTCCCCACCTCCATCAACATAGATCAAAATATAATCACGTCCATAAGTTGTATCAACCCGTGTCGTAATCTTATATTTTTCATCACCAAATACTATATCATATTGGTAGGTCAAATCCGGCTGGTCACGCAACTTCTTCAAACTCAACTCGTCAACCGTCGCCACAAACTCTGCCGGGCCATCCTCACCATCGACCATCACCTCGCCCAACACCCCACGAATCTTTTGCGAAGACGTCGCTCCAAAAGTATAGTCCAGCTGATAAGCATTATTCCACGAAAGCTCCTGTGTTAGAACATTCACGCAGTTTGTTTGTCCCGAATAAATCCGCAATTCCTTCGGCGCACAGGTAATTAAAATCGGATAACCTCCCAAGTTTGCATTGTTCTTGTCTGGCGACCAACTCAACTGCACCTTATACGACTGCTCAATCGCCGGAATATCTACGATAAAATTTCCCGCGTAAATATTCAGTTCCTTGTCATAACCGTAGTCAACCGTACCCTCACGCACTAACGCGCCCGATGATGGCGGTGTCCCCTCACTCACATTATCTTCCAGAATACCATACAACTGCGCGAAAACCTGATCTTTTTGATCCCGTGGCAAATTCTTATCCACTAAATCAATATTGTCAATTCGCGTTTCTGGACCATACGGATTCTTTCGAAAAATCTGCATCAAACTCACGGCCAGCAGCACAATCACTGCCGCCGCCAACAGCACTCCTCCCACCACTAACGGATTAAAGTCAAGTTTTTTCTCTCTTGGTGGCATTCTCCTCCTTTTTAAAACTGTCCTAAATCAGCTTGATTCAAAATCGACTCCAGATACGTAAAAGCATATCCATACTTATCGTTCACAAAATAACTAATATCATGCACTCCAACATATGCCGGAGTACTTGGGTAAGCTGCCTCAACTGTAATGACTTTATCACCTTCCACACCCACAACGATACCAGTATGTCCACACTTATAGCCATCTTCGCACACTGTCACTCCATTCGTAATCGAAAATACTGAATACGGTCGTGGCTCCGTCCCCGTCGGCAACCCTTCAGCCTGTGCTAGATTGTTTGCTGTGTCTTTCCCATTGCCCCAGCCGCGAGAAGTTCGTCCCACACTAGTGTATCTTTGCACAAAGAAGGCCGAGAACGAAACGCAATTATTTTTTCCGAATGGCAAACTCCAATAAGCTGCATCAACTTCGCTGCTATTGTAGTAATCCGCCAGCTTCTGCGCTTGAGCCTTACTCATGCCACCCTCGACCAACCCCATCGAATCGCAAGCGCCTAGCACTTCGCCGCTCGCCCCCACAGTGCTCGCGATAATACTTGCAAACAACTCCTGCCCTTCCGCGTTCGGATGAATCCCATCACTAGAAAGATAAGTATCCGCCTGCGATTCAATCGCCGCTTCCCAGTCCGCAATTGAAACATTCTTGTTATCGTTCTTTACTTTGGCTAACACATTGTTGTTTGCCGTATAATCATTAGACTTTGTCCAGTTTGTCACGAAAATTACCTTCCGTGATGAACCAGCCAAATCCACCACTTCCTGTGCCTGGTCTAGCGTAAAATTCCCGTTCGTCCCCAACGCATAAACCAGCGTTTCTCGAAGAGTCCCATTATCCACCAAATCACGCAAAATCTGAATACCGCCAGGATTATCTGATGTGCCATTATAGAACTGTTTCGATACCTGTGCACGAATATCAACGCCCGGCAATTGCTGCTCAAGCTGTGAAGTAGCCCCTACCGTAATCGAATCGCCAATAATTGTCACTTTTGAGCCATCTACTGACTTACTACCAGTCACCGATCCACTCGAAGACGACATCCGCTGCACATAATCCAGCCATCCCGCCGCATTCCTAGCACGACCGTTCGCGGCCCCCTCTTTATCACCTGGGCGCTCCATGATCCAAACAAAAATCCGCGCCGCATCCTCCGCAGATTGCGCCGCATCCATTGCTTCATGAGCCGTCATACTACTGCTAATATAGCTCAACCCCATCGAACCACCTTTATTACGATACCATCCTACCTTTGTCGTCTCAAACTCACTACTCGCCCCAAAGAAAAAGTCCAGTTGCACCCCTAGCCAAGCGTCAATCACTTCCATCGGCACCGACTCTTTCGGAAAGCCAGTCTCACTATCATAATAAGTATATTTCAAGTCAAAATAGTCGTTATAATAGTTCGCTGTCCGAGGGTCGCTGCGAAGCGGCTGTAAAATCTTCTCCATCGGATCAAACTGAGCAATACCATACGCCGGACCAGATTGTCTATCGCTCTGGAACCGGAACGGATTAAACGCAGACTCAGCCTGGAAATTCGCCAGAATCCCCGCGATTCCAATATCTGACAATACAAAACCAGTCGGGTTATTCCCCTTCAGGTAGCTCACCACCTTCGCCATAATCGTGTCGCCATCCAAGTTTCCAGAATAGCACAATGCCCCACCCCCTTGTGGGTTGTAATAGTAAATCCCATTCTGATTAAACATCTGCAGCATCGCATCAGAAAGCGCTGCCGAAGCCGTCCCCGCCGGCACGAACGCCAGCAGGAACGTTAGGAGAACACAGACGAACCGCTTCGCTATCTTCATTTAGACATACCGCAACTTAATCGTATCAGTCCCGCGCTTATCTTTATCGCCAGAGACCAACACCACTCGAAGCTCTGTCTTTCCCTCTGGAAGCTGAAGATACCCAGATTCCTTCAATTCTTTCACCAAATCAAAGCCATAAGTTTCCGAATACGGACGCACGAAAGCCGAGTTCGCATAAGTCAAAGCCAGCTGGTTCGCCACACGCTGGTTCGGCGTCACCGAGATAATCGGCAAAGTCGGTCGCTGCGCCGCCATTGCCATCGCCGTTGCGCCCGAGGCAGTCTGGCACAAAATCAAATCCGCTTCAATATTTTCAGCCAAGCGCGCCGCCGCAAGCGACAAGGCGTCATAAACATGGTTATCGGTTTCTGGATCCTGCACCAACGACCAAGAATTCGAATGGTTCTGAGTGTAGAGAATCACTTTCCGCATCGCTTTCACGGTTTCAATTGGGTACTTACCCATCGCCGTCTCATCCGAAAGCATCACCACGTCCGCCCCTTGGAGCACCGCATTTGCCACATCGCTCACCTCAGCACGAGATGGCTCCGGATTATCCACCATCGAGCCCATCGTCTGAGTCGCCACAATTGAAACCTTACCGTACTTGCGGCAAAGCGCAACTAGTTTCCGCTGGACAACTGGAACAATTTCCGCCCCAGCCTCCACCGCCATATCACCACGCGCAATCATAATCGCATCCGATTCTTTCACGATTTCTTCCAGCGTTTCGTCGCTTTCAACTGCCTTCTTCGTCTCAATCTTACCGACGATTTTCGCAGTCGAACCCCGCTCCTGAAGCAATTTACGCAGCATCCGCACATCGTCCGCACACTGAATAAACGACAACGAAACATAGTCGAAATCACGCGTCGCGCCCCAGTCAATATCCGCCAAATCTTTTGGTGTCAAAATATCACCACCAAAATCAGTTTCTGGCAAATTAAGACCCTTGTTGCTCATCACAACGCCGTCATTCTCGACTTTCAGCTTAATCGCGGTATCAGAAACCACTTCCACCACGTGCGTCCGAATCTTGCCATCAAAGATAAACACCGGCTCGCCAATCCGCACTTTCTCTGCCAAGTTATACTGCACCGGCAAAATATTATCACCAGCATGTTCCTTCACGGCATGGTCAAGAATCAACTCATCGCCTTCGTGAACTTCATAATAATTATCTTTAATCACACCGACACGAATCTTCGGTCCCTGCAAATCTTGCAAAATCGCAATCGATTTGCCCCTCGCCTCAGCGGCTTTGCGAATCCACGCAATATGCTTATCACGAGTTTCGCTATCACCGTGCGAAAAGTTCAACCGGCAGCCATTCACTCCCGATTCAATCAACTCGTTAATTTGTTCTTCGCTCGATACGGCCGGACCGATCGTCGCCAAAATTTTTGTTCGTTTAAATACCTTACTCATTCTTTTATTTTACCACCTCCTCGAGCTCCTGCCAACCTCTCCCGCCCACGCTTTTCCTAAACTTCCGACCGTGCTATAATATCTATAATATGGTTATGCTAGGCAACAATTCATCTCGCCGAGGCTCTTCGCGCTCCGCTCGTCTTTCGCCCTCAATTTCGCATACCGTTGCCACTCGCCGCCAGCGCCCCGCCGCTAAAGTCCACCTCACCAACCGCCCCAGTATTACGCGCAAAAAAACCACGACCACTAGCACTAAAAAACCCACCCGTATTTCCCTTAGTCGCGCCAAGTCCCAGCTCACAAACCGACTTCGCCTCGAGCCCAAGAGACTCACCACCTCCGAGTATTCTCTGCTCGGCATCCTCGCCACCGCCTGCCTCTGTATTATCACAGCCTTCCTCACGATTGCCAATTTTGATCCTGCCCGCGACGCCGAACGCGCCATGTCCAACCTCGCCGCCGACTACTACATCGAATTTCTCTACCCACGCACTCTCGGCTCCCAAATCAATAACCCCGCGCCTATCCTCTCGCGATACGCCGAAATCGGCTTCCCCTCCGTCCGTTTAAGCCACATCCTCCTCTACAACAACGGTTCCCACGCCTCCTACGCCAGCTACTTCAATAATAAACACTACCAATGCGACACCAGCCATTCCTATTTCCGTTTCTACCCCGTCGCCCCCTACGGCCCTCGCGACTACACCGTCGAGTATTCCCCTGACTGCCTAGAAGTGATATAATAGCCCTATATAATATAGGGAGCTCTTATGCTGATTTTATTAATCATTTTAGCCATTCTTTTACTTATTATTATCCCCGGCATTCGCATTATTAACCAATACGAACGTGGCGTCGTTCTCCGCCTCGGTCGCTATTCACGCACTCTGAACCCAGGCTTCCGCATCATCATCCCCTACATCGACAAAATGCTCAAGGTCGACATCCGCACCACCCCAATGGACATTCCGAAGCAAGAAGTTATTACCCGCGACAACGTCACCGTCAATGTCGACGCCGTCGTCTATGCGCGCGTCATCGACGCTCAAAAAGCCGTCCTCGAAACCACTAATTACAGCTACGCCACCAGCACCTTCGCCCAAACCGCCCTCCGCGACATCACTGGCAACTTCGACCTCGACGAAATCCTCAGCAAGCGCGACGAAATTTCCGCCCAAATCCGCGAAATTGTCGATGCCCAAACCGACAAATGGGGTATCGACATCGAAAGTGTCCGCCTCCAAAACATTGAGCTCCCAGCCGACATGAAACGCGCCATGGCCAAACAAGCCGAAGCCGAGCGCGAGCGCCGTGCCGCCATCATCTCCGCTGAAGGCGAAAAAGCTGCCGCAGCCGCCGTCGCTGAAGCCGCTCACCTCCTCGCCCAAACCCCAGGCGGCATTAACATCCGCACCCTTCAAACTCTCGAAAAAATCAGCGCCGATCCCTCCCAGAAAACCGTCATTCTCCTCCCTACCGACCTCACCGACAAAGCCACCGCGTACTTCCATGGCTAGCCCCACCTTGCGAGCTACATTACCAAGTCGCTAAAGGACCAGAAAGCACTCCGATATAATGGGGTGCTTTTATTATCTTCGATTTACCGACACGCATCATACTGCGCATCAATTCTCGAACACGCAAAACACCCTCGCGTAAGCGAAGATGTTTTACTTTTCCAACAACCTAAATGGTGAGCCGGGAGAGGCTCGAACTCTCGACACCGGGCTTAAAAGGCCCGTGCTCTAACCAACTGAGCTACCGGCCCATGTAGACTGTTAATCCTGGTGATCTCTGCGGGAGTCGAACCCGCGTTGACGGGATGAAAACCCGTTGTACTAACCGTTATACTAAGAGACCGTATGCCTACATTCTACCAAAAACTCCTCAATCCGTCAACCTCAAAATCGCAATTTCTCATCAATCGCCCCTTCCCCCCTATATCTCGCACCATTAATAAGCAGTAAAACATATTCATCTGCTTCCAGGTACGAAACAATTGCGGCCCAAGCCAGAGACTTATGCTATAATAAAAAAGTTATGACGAACAAAACTGCGAACAACTCAACCAAGAATGCCAAACCTGTTAAATCCGCTAACAAGTCAACCAAAAATCCCGCAAAGCCCCCAAAAGCCGGCAAAGAAGTTATCGCCGACTACAACGGCTACGATTACAAGAAAATCTTCTGGGAAGACGCCGACCGTAAATACGAAGACATGGCCGATCGCCTCGCAATTCGTCGCCTTCTCCCCGAGCACATGGATACTTTCGTCGACATCGCTGGCGGCTACGGTCGCCTCGCCGACGAATACCTCGACCGCGCCAAGGTTGCCACTCTCTTCGACTACTCCGAAACCGAGCTCGCCCAAGCCCACGAACTTTACGGCGACAAAATCCACACCCAGCCCGGCGACATCTATTCTCTTCCCTTCGCCGATGACTCTTTTGACGCACTTATGATGGTTCGCGCCACTCACCACTTCAACAACATGACAAAAGTCTCTGATGAACTCTACCGCATTCTAAAGCCCGGTGGCGTCGCCGTCATCGAAGTCGCTAACAAGAAAACTCTTCCGAAAATGTTCCGCTACTGGTTCAAAAAATCCGACGTCAATCCTTTTAGCCTTGAACCGGCCCATCTCCGCGACCTCAATGAACAAGGTTTTTACAACTACCACCCGAAATACATTGAAGAAGTTTTCAAAAAATCTGGCTTCAAAATCGACAAAGTCCTCTCCGTCTCCAATTTCCGCAGCGCCAAATTAAAAAAAATGTTCGGCACCAAAAATCTTGTGCGCATGGAAAAATCTGCCCAAAAACTCCTCGCCCCCATTCGCTTTGCCCCATCAATTTATTACCGGTTGGTTAAATAATTTTTGCAATTAATTACACTACACTTTGCTATTGCCTTACCATCACCTTCCCATTGCTTTCTTTTCCCACCTACGTTCATTCTGAACGCCCAATACCATTCTTCCCTACCCTCGAAAATTTCAATTTTTCGAACGTGAATTTTTAACATAACAGGGGTAAATCTCGCAAAAATTGCTCGAATTTTTCATTTTTTCGAACAACAAAGCAGCCCCCGCAAGTCCAATTCTCCGCCCCAGCCGCCGCCCCGCCAAGTAGTTATTGTTAGAAAAGTATGGAGGACTTCTCTAATATGTTTCTGTGGGATGCTACAGAAACTCTGAATAAGCCATAAGTTGTTTTTAATTATTATTTTAGAAAATCTTTAAAATCAACTTGTTGGAATAACTTATCCTTAAAAGACTATATCGCGATATCTAAAATTGTAAAAAAGGAATAGGTATGTGCTATATCGACAATACTATCACCAAAGTCTAGGCATAAAGCCTGAACTCCGCATATTAACTACTTGGTAGGTGCGGTGGCTAGGGCGGAGAAGACCCGGGAACTAGAACTGGCACCCCAAACCTAAAACCTAACTGATAATTATTGGGCAAGGCAGCGGATAGTAGCGCCATTATTGCGAAGTTCTTCATCATAGGACGCATTAATGACCGTTGCGTCATAGAACTGAAGTTCGTAAGCACATCTCACATTATCTACCGGCGTAGACGACCAGTATAGGCCTAGTCTTCCTGCGTAGTTATATAATTGTTCAGTCATGTAAATCACTCCGCCACGCACGAAATAATATGGTGCACCAACCAGCCTATCCACGCTATTACTAATGTTGCCAGCTGTAATAACTCCTGAAGTTCACTACCATCCACTCCGCTCGTCGGCAGCCTCCACCCCTTCGGACAAATAGAACTCGTAGCCTGACCCTCCGTAATGCTTCCGCCAGTGCCCGCCGTAGCCGCATTCCACTGGTAGTGATTACCAACAATATAGTGCGCGAGTTCATCTCCGTTTACTGTAGTCGGCGTAGTATAAGGCGTAAACTGTTCCGTACACTGAGATAGGTCATTCTTCGGATAACCGCAGTCGCTGGAAGTTGTCGGATTCGTAATCCTATAATTACCAAGACTCCAAGACCTGGTTTCGACCTGCGAACTAGGGTTCACGGTGCTAGAAGTGGCTTGGGTAGCCGTAGTGAAGCCTGGCGTCCAGCTACTCGCCACATCAGAATCAGCACTCGTAAGGGCCTTACTTGTTGATAAGTCCAAGTCAAGGTTCTGCGTCATCCAGCAATTCCCATCCGCTAGTTTAGCTACCCAGTAGTATTTCCCATCTCGTGTATCCCGTAGTTGCGCTTCTG
>CANAUU010000026.1 GCA_947364965.1 uncultured Candidatus Saccharibacteria bacterium
AAGAAATCTTCCGTCAGCATAAAATTAATCTTCCACCCGCGGTCGAATTTGCTCAGGTTCAAACCGATGGACACGATTTTCACTACCGCAACAAAATGGAATATGCGCTTTATTTCGATCACGCTGGTCAGAAAATCCACCTGGCTTTCCGCGCTCGCGGCAGCCACCAGAAGATTGTCGCCAAATCCTCTAGCCTAGAACGCCCGGAGATATTTCAAAGGGCCCAGCAAATTGTCGATACCTTGAACGCTCAACATGAGGAGGCACGCAAATATCAATCGCTGCTTCTCCGCGCCAATCAAAACGGCGAAGTCAGCGGCGGTTTGATCGAAAATCATCAGCCTCGCCCGAAGTTTAAACTGCTCGAGGATAACATCTTGGGGCAGACGTATTCCTATTCGCCGAATGGCTTTTTCCAGATCAACTTGCCAGTCTACGAACTGGCGCTCCAAGAAATTAAGCAGCATATCGCGACCGAAAAAGTTCTCGACCTCTATGCTGGTGTTGGCACGATTGGGCTGTCAGTGGCTCGCGACTGCAAGTTGACGCTCGTCGAATACGACAAACCAGCCTTTCTTGAAATGGAGAGAAATTGCCAAGGAACGGGTACTCATCCTGTTCTTGCTAAATCCGAAGAAGCACTCAAATATATCGCTCCTGACCAAACCGTCATCGTCGACCCGCCGCGCGCCGGATGTCAGCCGGAATTGCTCGAAAAGCTCCTCGCCGTGCGACCAGAAGCCGTCATCTATCTATCTTGCAACCCTGCCACCCAGGCCCGCGACCTCAAAATCCTTGAACCGGTCTATGAAATTGCCAAAATCGTCCCGTTTAACTTCTTTCCGCGCACGCCGCACCTCGAAAATCTCGTTATCTTGAACCGTCGCGCAAATATAAACCGACCGTCGGTAGGCCCAGAGTCGGGAGAGAAAAATGCCGCTTAATCAAGAACAAAAAGCCGCTGTCGAATATATTGAAGGTCCACTCCTGGTATTGGCTGGACCGGGCACCGGTAAAACTCAGCTGCTCTCGGCGAAGGTCGCCTACATTCTCGAGCATACTGACGCCAACCCGGAGAATATCCTTTGTTTAACCTTCACCGATGCTGGTGCCGAAAATATGCGTGATCGCCTCCAAACCATGATTGGCAAAGCTGCGCTCGATGTTAATATTTATACCTATCACGCCTTCGGGTCGAATGTGCTCGAACGCTATAAAAACTACGCCGAAACTCTCGACCGCAAGCTCGACGCCCCAATCGACCAAACCGCGCAATACAAAATTGTCGCCGATATTCAAAAATCTCTCCCCGCGACCGACATTCTCAAGAACTCCAGCGTGAAGGACATTATCGAGACAATTTCAAATGCCAAATCTGCCCGTCTAGCCGCGAGCGATCTCCAGAAAATTGCCACCCAGAATGTCGAAGATAGTCAAGCGATTAGCGCCGAAATTTCGCCCATTTTTCTAAGCGCGCCAGCACGAATGAAATTTGACCAAGCCGTGAGCGAGGTCTACGGGCCAGTGTTAGAAATTTTGGCGAAGTATACCTCGCCGGAGCCGATTACTGGCGGAATTGAACGTATTGCTAATACGATGGTTCGTGAGTTAAATCAGGTTATTGATGAGTTGCGCGCAGCCGACCCGGGCGTCACTGCGACTGGCAAACCGAAGCAGCCCAGCGTTCAACCGCTTTCAGCCTGGAAGAAAAAATACGTTGAGGCTTATGATGCTGGCGACCTTGAACACCCTCAACCCGCCTACCGCCTCTCGGATACTATTGCGAACAAAAAACTCTTCTCGCTCGCCCACATCATGGAGAAATACGACCAGTATCTTAAAGCAAACGGACTCTTCGATTTTGACGACATGATTGAATTCGCGATTCACTATCTCAAAACCGATCGCGGCTTCCGCCTCAGCCTTTCCGAACTTTTCCAATATATCCTTCTCGATGAGTTCCAAGACACTAACCCTTCGCAATTCGAGCTAATCAAGTTGCTGATCGATTACGAAAAGCCAGTCGTTATGGCGGTCGGCGACGATGACCAGGCTATTTATGAATTCCAGGGTGCGAACGCCTCCAACCTGATGGACTTCCAGCAATATTACAATGCTAAAGTCATCACACTCGTCAACAATTATCGTAGTATCGGCGCCGTTCTCGAGTTTTCGAAGCATATTGCTGATCAGATTACTGACAGTTTCGCGAAGAACTACGAGCAAGTTGATAAAACTCTACACTCAATGCGTGATGAATGGGACGGCGTGACGAATGCTCCTGAAATCGAGCGGCATGAGTTTGCCTGCGCTGAAGCGGAGTATTACTGGATTGCCGAAAAAATCCGTGGGCTGGTTGATGCTGGCGAAGACCCGAATGAAATTGCCATCCTCGCCCCGAAGCACAAAAATATCACCCCAATTCTCCCGTATCTGAAGGCAAAAAATCTCGACGTCACCTACGAAAAGCGCGATAACCTGCTCCAGGATGACAAAATTCGTTCCCTCATTACGATTGCGCGCTTTGTTCGGGAGCTCGCCGAGGGAAAGAAGCCCGCTCATCGCCTGCTTGAAATTCTTTCCTACGATTTCTGGGAAATCCCCGCCGGCGTTGTTATTTCCGCCATTGAATCATCGCGCCTCACGAATAAGCCGACTTTAAGCTACCTCTCTGGCGACGAGCGGCTTGAGACTCTGGCCGAATTCTTTGCGAATCTCGCGACCGCCTCGACGACCGCCCCGCTTGAGCTCTGGCTAGATTATCTTATCGGTGCCGTCCCGCTAAAGGGTTTCGCTTCTCCTTTCTTGGCTTATTACGACAAACACGCCACCGATTTCGAGAAGCTCGAGTTCTATGAAAACCTCGCCACCTTCCGCCAAACTATTCTCAATCACGCAAAAAGCCTCGACCCGAACGCTAACCTCGATACACCGAAGCTGAAAGACTTCGTCAATACGATCGATGACTACGAAGCGGCCGAGGCTGAAATTATGCGTATTAGCACCTATCGCGACGACAGCAAGGCTATCCAGGTGATGACAGCGTTCAAGAGTAAGGGTCTAGAGTTCAAGCACGTTTTTCTCAGTTCGGTCGACGACCATGCCTGGGGCAAAGCGAAAGGGAATAACAACCTCCTTGCATTGCCCAAAAACCTCGCACAAATCCGTCATACTGGCGTGAGCGACGATGAGAAATTACGTGTACTTTTCGTAGCGATTACTCGCGCCAAACAAAGTCTCTACCTCACTAACTCCCGCCTAAATAGCGGTGGCAAAGAAATCCATCGCCTCGCCTATCTCGAGGAAGAAAGTCGTGATAGCGTCGCCGGTACTTCGCCTTATCTCCCCACCGCCGATAAAACCATCCAGCTTCACGACGGCGAACTCAGCCCCGACCAAAAGATTGAGACCAAGCGCCTCAGCTGGATTTCCGCTTACCAGAACATCGAACCATCCAAGCTTGAGCCGCTTCTGAAAGCTCGCCTCGAGAACTACCGTCTCACCGCCTCCGATCTAACAACTTTCATCGATCTCACCTATGCCGGCCCGCAAGTAATCTATCAACGCAAGGTCCTCCGCGCCCCCGACGAACCGGCTTCTCGTGCGCTCTGTTATGGCACCCTCATCCACTCCGCTTTCGAGCAAATCACCAACCAGCATATCGACGATGAAGCTGCGCTCGAGTTCTTCCGTGCCTCCGTTCCGAAGACAGCTCTCGACGCAGACGAGCAGAAAGAACTACTCGAACAGGGCACGCATGATCTCAAAATCGCCCTTGCTGAGTTTAGCGACATCCTGCGCCATCCTCATGCTCGCGCCGAGGTTAACCTCTCCCCGGAAGGTCTGGCTTTTGATGGGGTGCCATTAACTGGCAAAATTGACCACGTCCATCTCGACGAAGATGCTAAAACCATCGAAGTTTATGACTTCAAAACCGGCACTTTCCACGACGGCAAATGGGACAGCCGCCCATCGCTTTATAAATATCGTCTCCAGCTCGGATTCTATAAGCTCCTCTTGAACCTCTCCCTGACCTATAGCAAATACAAGATCACTCGCGGGCATATTCTTTTCGTCACCCCTGACGCCGACGCAAAAGTCCATGATAAGGTTTACGAATATAATGACGTTGACGAAGCGGAACTGAAGAACCTCGCCAAAGCAATTTATCATCAGATTAAATCGCTCGACTTTGTCAAGAACCCAGACCTTTTCCTGCCGGCCGACAAAGACAATACTATGAAGCAAATCCGCACCTTCGTCGATCTATTAACCTCTGCGACCGAGGAGAGCAGCGACTAGCCTTAAAATCTGCTGTAGTAGTTTTGGATGGTGCCAGTGTTTTTTGCGCACTAGTGGCCAAGGTTGAGTTTCTAACTTGACATATCTCACCACCCGTGATACAATTATAGCAAGCTAGCCAGTTTTTGGTGTTTCGGTAAGGCGGAAAAGTGATAATTTTCGTGCTAAAAACTCGAGAAACGCGCCAATTTCCCGAAAACCACCAGCTGGTTTGCTTCGCAAGACCCAAAAATCGCAACCTATTCCATTTCAGAAAAGAGGTGAATATGAATGGGTCTTTTTACTCAACACAATGACGACCTGATTCCTGCCGGAACGCAGCGTTCCGACCAGTATGGTCGTACGGTCGTCGGAGGCCCTCTCGAGGCCTTCCTGTCTGGCGCCAGCAGCACTCCCGGAACCTATATCGACCGGGAGACTGGCAAGTCTTTCACGTCTGAGCGCGCTATGCGCGAGTATCAGTGGAAGCACGCCCGCGGGCTGGCGTAAGCCTCGGCACCATCCAGCGCCACCGTTCTTCAGCGAGCTGAAAGGCTAGCCCAGTCCGTCGAGGTTCGATGGCAGCGGCGCGGCGGCGTCAAGCAACCCAGGCGCCATACCTGTGGTGCCATATGCGGCCCAAGTTCCAGGCGTACTCTGCGCCAGCACATTTTAAAAGGGCGAAAGTCCAGTACCTCCTAATCCCGAGCGTAATCACGCGCTCAACGCCCAGGGCGGTCCCAGCGACCGCCCGCTTTTTTGCTAAATTTACTAGGTTCTTGATCAAGAGCTTTTGTAATTTTAGCTATGATTGCTAGACTATGCCTCCGGTTTCAGCGATTTCCCTCACAGTATAGAAATCGTGTTATAATAAAAATGTTATCATAATTTATTCATTGAAAGACCGGGTTTACCCCAGAAGATCGTGGTTTAGAATATGAACGGCGCCGCAAGGAACAGTCGTTCTAGAACCATGACGGTCTCTGGATAAATTGTGATAACACCCTTGCGGTGCCATTTTTGTATTCAGCCCAGAATTCCAAACTTCGGCGCGCCTGGGTATCCAGTAGCCTCCGCAGCCGCCAGGCAGCTTCACACTATCGGTATAGCACCTACGCCTTTTTTACAATTTGATGCCGAAATGTACAAGCGGCTGTTTGACGGTGCGGCGGTTGGAGCTGAAATTTATTAAACAACACTAAATTGCCTAAACTATCCAAAAATCCCAGCCTCACGACTGGGATTTTCGAAACCTGAAAACTAGACTAAGCCTTTGCTTCGGCTTTTTCAGCCTTTTTGGCAGCTTCTTTTTCAGCTTTCTTGGTCTTGTTGCCTAGGGAAGCACGCAACTTCGCCGCACGCTCGGCGCGAGCCTTGAAGCGATCGACACGACCCTCGGTATCGATAATCTTCTCTTCACCAGTGAAGAACGGATGTGAAGCAGAAGAAATCTGCACCTTCACCAAAGGATACTCATTTCCATCTTCCCACTTAATCGTTTCTTCGCTTTTAGCCATCGAGCGCGTCAAGAACGAATAATTTGCCGCCTCATCCATAAAGACAACATAGCGATATTCTTGCGGTTGTGAAACTTTTTTACTCATAACTTCCCCCAGTTTATCACACTTTGCGTCACCTGTAAAGCCCAACTTTTCGCCATACCCTGTAAAACCAAAACTTCAACCCTCACTCAAAACGCCAACCTTTCAAAATTCACAGAAACCATTTGACATCGTTAGCAAAATCCGCTATAATGAAAGGGTAAACTAATCAACGAAACAGCTTCGGGAGGTTTCCTGATTTCGAAGGTACAGTTTCATCATTATGACTATGATAAAACGCCAGAGGATGACGAAACTTCGCACGAGAAATCCCGCCCGTTGCAAAGAGAAAGGATAACCACAAGTTATGACAGTCGATCCAAAAAACATCGATATCAAAGCCCTGCTTGAAGCAGGCGCCCACTTCGGTCACAAAACCAGCCGCTGGCACCCGAAGATGGCCCCATACATCCACAGCAAACGCCAAGGCGGCCACATTATTAACCTCGAAAAAACCGTCGAAGCTCTCGAGAAAGCCCTTCCGGAACTCACTAAAATCGCAGCTAACGGCAAGAAGATTCTCTTCGTCGGCACCAAGAAACAGCTCAAAGACGCGACCAAAGCCGCTGCCGAAGCGGTCGAAATGCCCTACGTCACAGTTCGCTGGGTTGGCGGCACCTTGACTAACGTCGAAACTGTCAATCGCCAGATCAAGAAACTGAAAGATCTCGAACGTCGTATGGCTTCTGGCGAACTCGAAGCCCGCTACTCCAAGCTTGAAGTCCAGCGTTTCCAGGAGGAAATCGACCTCTTGAACGAGCGCTATGGCGGCATTAAAGACATGACCGAGCAGCCAGCCGCCGTCATCGTCATCGACGCTTGCCAGGACAAGAACGCTATCAAGGAAGCCAAGACCTTGAATATTCCAGTCTTCGCCATTGTCGACACCAACGTCGACCCGACCAATGTCGATTACGTCATCCCAGCCAACGACGACGCTATCAAGTCTGTCCAGCTCCTGCTCGACTACTTCGTCGCCGCCATCAAGCTCGGTGAAGCCAAGAAAAACGCTTAATCTCACACAATAATTTTAAGGAGGCACAATGAGCCAAGAACTCAAAGAAAAAGCTGGCGAAGTCAAAGCCATCTCAATCGAACTCATCAAAAAACTCAAGGAATTGTCTGGCGTCGGCTTGACCGATGCAAAGCAAGCTCTCGTCGAAGCTAAAGGCGATTTCGACAAAGCCCTTGACGCTATGCGCAAAAAAGGTATGACCAAAGCCGAGAAACGCGGCGACCGCGAAACTCGCGAAGGCATCATCGAGACTTATGTCCACGATGGTCGCCTCGGCGCTATTGTTGAAGTCAACTGCGAGACCAGCTTCGTCGCCAAGACCGACGAGTTCAAGGATCTTGCCCATAAGATTGCGATGCAGGTCGCCTCAATGAGTCCGCTCTATATTTCTCTCGAAGACATCCCAGAGAAAGAGCTCGAAGCCAAGAAAAAGGAATTCGAAGCTAACTTCCACGGTCCAGAGAATATGAAAGACCAGATCATCGGCGGTCAGGTCAAGAAAGCCTTCTCTGACAAGGTTTTGCTTGAGCAGCCATACATCTTGGATGATAGCATGACTGTCGCCCAGTTCATCAAGGAAGCAATTGCGAAGACCGGCGAGAACATCACCGTTCGTCAGTTCAAGCGCCTTGAGCTCGGCGTCACCGAATAATTAGTTAAGTTGCTTGGCGCTAGGCTTATAGTTCCTGGCGCCAACTTTATAATCCTAACGAGGAGGTATCAATGTTTGATGATGGTGAATATCGCAAGGCTATGGAAGCCGCAGTCCAACGTTTCCGAGATGAGATGAAGAAGGTTCGCACTGGTCGAGCTCACCCAGATATGCTCGCAAACGTCAAAGTCGAAGCCTATGGGCAGTTCATGCCTTTGAACCAAGTCGCCAACGTCACCGCATCCGGCGGCACCATGCTTCAGGTCACCCCATTTGACCCCAGCACTATCCAGGCTATCGCGACCGCTATCCGTAGCGACGCTACGCTCGGTCTCAATCCTTCCGATGATGGCCATGTCGTGCGTGTTCCGGTTCCACCGCTCACCGAAGAGCGTCGCAAAGAAATCGTCAAAACCACTTCCTCCAAGGTTGAAGATGCCAAAGTTGCCATTCGCAACGTCCGTGAAGACGCCCGCAAGGAACTGAAGAACGCCGAACTCCCCGAAGACGTTAAGAAAAAAGCCGAAAAATATGTCGACGAACTTACGAAAACTTTCACCGATAAAATTGATGCCGCTTTCAAAGAAAAGTCTGCGGAGATTATGGCAATCTAATGGCTGGTGAACTCATTCATATTGGCTTTATTTGTGATGGCAATCGCCGCTGGGCTCGCAATCAAGGCTTACCCACTCTCGAAGGGCACAAACGCGGTTTCGATAAAGTCGAGCTCATTATCGACGCCTTCAAAGATACCGAAGTTAAGTTCCTTTCCTTCTTCCTTTTCAGCACCGAGAACTGGGATCGCTCCCCCGAAGAAGTATCTTATCTCATGGAGCTGGTTGAGAAGAAAATCGACCAGCTCACCCAGAAAGCTATGAAAGAAAATATGCGAGTCGTTGTCATGGGCCGCCCAGAGCCGGTCAAACCAAAACTCTGGCAAAAGATCATGGACTCCGAAGCCAAAACCAGCGAAAACACTGGTAAAACTATTTGCATTTGCTTCAACTATGGTGGCAAATGGGAAATTGCCGACGCCGCCACCAGGGCCATTGCTGCTGGCGAGACCGAGCTCACCCCAGAAACCTTCGAGAAGTATCTCTATCATCCTGAAGTTCCAGCTTGCGATTTGGTTATTCGCACTTCTGGGGAAGAGCGCATCTCTGGTTTCCAGCTCTGGCGCGCGGCCTACTCCGAGTTCCTCTTCATCGAAAAGCATTTTCCAGCTATTGAGGCGGAAGACTGCCAGATGTTCCTTGAGGAATTTCATCGTCGTCAGCGCCGCTTCGGAAAATAACCGTAATAACTTCCGGATTTTTGTGCTACAATAATAACTATGAACATTGTATTTGGGATTATTGTTGGTTTGGTTATTTTAATGCTTCTCGTGGTTGCGCACGAATTTGGGCATTTTATCATGGCGCGGAAAAATGGCGTCAGGGTGCTTGAATTTGGTATTGGTTTTGCGCCGCGGGCTATTGCATGGGTTAAAAAATCAGTCGAGCAAAAAGACAAAGACGGTCAGCCGCTCCTCGACGAAAAAGGTCAGCCCATTGTCAAAGAAAAATGGGTGCGTATTCCAAAATCGGAGTGGAATAAGCCTCAAGACAGTATGATTTTTAGCCTCAACTGGCTCCCGATCGGCGGTTTCTGTGCAATGGACGGCGAGTCCGACGCTGACCGGCGGAAGGGAACTTTTGGCGCAGCCAGCTTCTGGGGCAAGACTAAAATCCTCTTCGGCGGCGTCGCTATGAACTGGCTAGTCGCCTTCGTTATCTTGACCGTGCTCGCTCTCACCGGTATGCCGCAATTCCTTGAACACCAATTTTATCTCGGTCAAGACGCTAAACAAATCGACGTCAGTCGTAGCGTGCTCGTCGATAAAGTCGTTGAAGACTCGCCCGCCGACAAAGCTGGCTTCGAAGAAGGTGACGAGATCATCGCCATCGAAGGCGAGACCGTCTCCTCGGCTGTAGTCATCAGCCAATACGGCAAGGATCATGCCGGCGAAACCGTCAAATATACCGTCAAACGCGACGACACCGAACGCGAATTGACCGCTGAACTTAACCCATCTGATGCCGAATATGCTCTCGGTGTTAGTATGGCAAGCTACGGCCAGACTTTCATCCGCTCGACCTGGTCGGCGCCCATCGTCGGTCTCGGCGTCACTGTTCAAATCACTGGCGAAACTTTCAAAGGGCTCGGACAGTTAGTCTGGAACCTGTTCTCCGGGGTTTTCCGCCAGTTTAGTCCGAATGACGATATCCGTGAAGAAGGTCGCGAAGACCTCGCCGTCGTCGGCGACTCAGTATCCGGACCAGTTGGCATTATCGGTACGATTTTTCCAGCTTTTGCTAGCACAGGCGCCGCCAACCTCGCCTTCCTTACTGCACTGATCTCGATCTCCCTCGCTTGTATGAACGTCCTCCCAATCCCCGCGCTCGACGGTGGTCGCTGGCTCATTATCGCTATCTATAAACTCCGCCGCAAAAAACTCACCAAGGAAACTGAAGAAAAAATCGTTTCTCGCGCCTTCATGATTCTCCTCATGCTCATCGTGATTATTACTGTTCTTGATATTATTAAACTCTTCTAAACCATGAAAAAGCCCGAACCATCTCAACCGAAGTCCACCAAAGCCGCATCACGGCCCGCCCATGCCCCGTCTGAAAAGTCGGAGCGCGCAACGAAGGTAAAGAAATCTACTCGCGAAAAAATCTATTATGCTATCTTCGTCCTCGCTTGGACTGCTTTTTCGGTTATTGCCAGCCAATATGTCATTGCTTTTCCGATGGCTTGGCTTCTAGGCACTGAGGCTACTGAGCCGTTCTGGACCTTAATTTACTATACATTATATAATGTACTTGCTCTCATTCTTGTTCTTTTTGTCCCGCCCAAACTAGTCGCCCTCTACCGCCGCAATCACGACAAGAAAGGCCAGCTCAAGCCCACAAAAGCTGCAAAAAACGACGCCGCCAAAACCGGAACCGACACCGCAAATTCGCTCTTTTCAACCAACCCTGAAGAACTGGGGGTAGCCAAATGGCCTACTTTTGTCGACATCGGGCTTGCGCCCATTGCCTATATCGCCTATGCCGTCATCGCTAATATCATTGTTAATTTCTTCACCCTTTTCTCTTGGTTTGACGCCAATCAAGAGCAAAATGTTGGCTTCGGATATTTCATCACTACCAGCGACCGAATTTTTGCCATGCTCGCCATTGTCTTCATCGCACCTATCGTCGAGGAGATTATTATGCGGGGTTGGCTCTATGGCAAACTCCGTGATAAGTTCAAAATTCCGCTCGCCATTTTTCTCACCTCTATTCTTTTCGCCGTCCTCCATGGTCAGCTCAATGTTGGTATCACCGTCTTTGTCTTGAGCGTTGTCCTTTGTGGCTTACGTGAAATCACCGGCACTATCTGGAGCGGTATGCTCCTCCATATTCTCTCAAACGGTATTGCTTTCCATATCTTATATATCGGCATCTAGCCG